>NZ_JAAGOG010000471.1:0-783 GCF_010747425.1 Nostoc sp. UIC 10630 | reverse complement strand
CAAATATTGGAAATCTAGCATTACTAGCTTTTATTAGCAAAGGGGGGAAAGGAGTAAAAATCAAGCAACACACGAAAATTAACAATGCACTGCTAATGCTGCTTAGACACTCAGGCAGTCCAACCTGATCACAAAACCAACGACAGCAATTGCTTAATCACCTTTGTTGCGTAGAATAACTGTGGCTATAGCCAAGCGCAACACCAAAGATATTCACAAAGAAAAAATTCATGCACTCTTTTGCTCCCAATTTGACAAGATCCAAACAGCATTGGTGATTGGAACTAACACTTGAACTCTCTAATTTAATTACGCCGACGTTTCACAAGGATGAATAGAGCGATCGCACTTCTAGAGTTAAGACATCTCTTAAAAAGTAATTTAGGCAGGAATGATTAAAGCAATTAGTGAACGCTTATCAAGTGATTGAACTTTTCCTACAGAGTTGAGATCAGTTACAACCCGATCTAATAGTTCTCCAGCTTGCTCACGATATTGATGTTCCCGACCTCGTAAACGAACGGCAAATTTCACCGAATCGCCTTTACTCAACCACCCAACTGCTTGTTCAATACGTAACTTATAATCAGCTACACCTATATTCAAACCAAACCGAACTTCTTTTACTACTGGTCTAGCACTTTGTGCCTGACGCTTTTTCTTTTGATACTGAAGCTTACCATAATTCAGAATCTTTGCAACTGGAGCCTCTTTTCCTTCAGACACTAATACTAG
Organism: Nostoc sp. UIC 10630; assembly: GCF_010747425.1. Taxonomy (NCBI): domain Bacteria; kingdom Bacillati; phylum Cyanobacteriota; class Cyanophyceae; order Nostocales; family Nostocaceae; genus Nostoc; species Nostoc sp. UIC 10630. The sequence continues at coordinate 48 of NZ_JAAGOG010000471.1, read as the reverse complement.
GTCTAACTCTAGGCTTTCGGCTAGCTGTAATGCTTCATTGGTATCGGT
>NZ_JAAGOG010000107.1:0-27930 GCF_010747425.1 Nostoc sp. UIC 10630 | reverse complement strand
GTATAGTACCACTGATATCACAAATATTTAATAATTAGAATAAAACAACCTACGTTTCCTACTTTTCCCACTTTTTAAAATACGTATAATTTATTGAAAGGTTTGCTTAGAAAATCAGTTCATCTTAAAAAACAAAGTTAATGCACACATTTTTATGAGTAAATATGCTTAAAATTATACTAAATAACATTAGTCCAATTGTTACCGCAAAACTTTATGATTCTGGAGGCAGTTATTCTTAATGTCAAACCTGGTTTAGAATCTGATTTTGAAGTTGCTTTCAAAGAAGCTTCTAAAATTATTTCCTCAATAGATGGATATTTATCCCATGAATTGCATAGATGTATAGAAGTCGAAAGAAAATACTTATTACTTGTCAAATGGGAAACTTTAGAATCTCATACTGTAGGATTTAGAAGTTCTGCTGAGTATCAAGAGTGGAAAAAACTTCTGCATCATTTTTATGAGCCATTTCCTACTGTTGAACACTTTGAAGAAATTGAAATATGAAAAACACGATCCCTAACTTTTCAAAAAAGTTGGGGATCTGTGGCTTTGTTTTCAAATTTTTTGCAACTGTGCTACTCTTGGGTCAACAATTTTTTGTCCTAAACTGGCAAATTTAATTGCTACAGACATTTTATTACCTGTTCCGAAGACATGGGTGATTTCACCAAGACCAAAGGTTTTGTGTAATACTCTATCGCCTACTTGCCAATTCTGGGTTGCGTCTTGTTTTTCACTAGAAGTAGAGGCACTTTTGGTATAACTTTGACGACTTGCGCGTTTGGTAGATAATAATTCTTCTGGTAATTCGTCGAGGAATTGCGATCGCATCGCAGGTTCACGAGAACCATACAAACGGCGTTCCCGCGCGTGTGATAAAAATAACCGCTCTTGGGCGCGAGTAATTCCCACATAACACAGGCGACGTTCTTCTTCCAAAGATGCAGGATCGCTTAGGGAACGGTAGCCGGGAAATAGCCCCTGTTCTAATCCCACTAAAAATACTACGGGAAATTCCAAACCTTTGGAAGCGTGCAAAGTCATCAAAGAAACGGCTGTCTGTCCTTCTTTTAAGTTATCCAAATCGGAACTGAGGGCGGCGCTACTTAAAAAATCTCGCAGGGAAATTTCTTCGTTTTCTTCTTGAAATTGCAGTGCAGCGTTATAAAGTTCCTGAACGTTTTGTACTCGATCTGTGGCTTCGTCTGTACCTTGATTCATCAAGTCTTGAACGTAACCAGAATCTTCTAGTATTCCTTGCAAAACCTCAGTCACGGGAAGCGTGGCGACTTGTCCTTGCCAACGGCTAATCATTGCGGCAAAGTTATTTACAGCTTTTGTCGCTCGTCCAGCTAATGTATTAACTGATGTTTCATCGCTGAGGATTTCCCACAAAGTTGTCCCTAATTGCTGAGATGCGTTTATCAAAGCATCAATAGTGGTTTTGCCAATTCCCCGCCGGGGAGTATTAATAACTCGCAATAAACTGACTGTATCAGCTGGATTATTTATCGCTCTTAAATAAGCGACGACATCTTTAATTTCTTTGCGATCGTAAAACCTCATTCCCCCCACAACTGTGTAAGGAATTTGATATTTCACCAACAATTCTTCAAATGGACGAGATTGAGCATTCGTCCGATAAAGTATAGCAAAACTACCCCAGTTTAACTCTGGATTTTGCTGTTCTAAAGTACTAATTTGATTAATTACAAATGCCGCTTCTGCAAGTTCTTCATCGGCTTTGTGACAAGTAATCTGTTCACCCGATCCCCGCGTCGCCTTCAGGACTTTATCAATCCGTTGGGTGTTATTTTCAATCAGTTCATTAGCCGCTTGCAGAATGTTTTCACAAGAACGATAGTTTTCTTCTAGCTTAACCATCGTTCGGGTGTCATCATCTACCAAACCATCGCCAAAGTCTTCCTGAAATCCTAGCAAGATGGTGAAATCTGCCATCCGAAAGCTGTAAATTGATTGGTCTGCATCACCAACAACAAAAACTGAGCGATTTTCCCATTGCCATTCGCTCTTTTTGGTTTCGCCATTAGTAACTAATAAATTAATCAGTTGATACTGAGTACGGTTAGTATCTTGATATTCATCTACGAGGATATGACGAAATTTGCGATGCCAGTAACCCAATACCTGCTCGTTTTGTTGAAATAATCTAGTAGGTACAAGAATAAGATCGTCAAAGTCGAGAGCGTTATTTTGTGCTAACTTATCTTGATATAAATTGTAAACTTGGGCAATTACCCGTCCGCGATAATTTGGTTGGTCTTGCTCAAATTCTTGGGGTGATAAACCTTGGTTTTTAGCGTTACTAATAGCGTAACGAACAGAGCGGGCATCAAACTTCTTATCGTCTAAATTTAGCTCTTTATTAACGATTTCTTTGATCAGACTGATTACATCTGATTCATCAAAAATAGAGAAATTACGATTCCACTTGCGTCCTTTTTCGTCTACGTATTTTTCAATATCAAAACGGAGAATGCGAGAAAATAGACTGTGGAAAGTGCCACACCATAAGTCTTTGATCGTGTTTTTGTAAACTTGCGATCGCAATTGCGTTTGTTGGTATTCTGTCAACAAATCCAATCGCTGTCCGTGTTGTTTCATTGCCAGTTGTTCAGCAAACAGCCGTTGAATCCGTTCTTTCATCTCCCGCGCGGCTTTATTGGTAAAAGTAACCGCCAGGATATGTTCTGGATCAACTTTGTGTTTCAGAATCAGATTTGCAATGCGATAAGTCAGCGCTCGTGTTTTACCGGAACCTGCGCCGGCAACAACTAGCAACGGGCCGCAGTAGTGTTCGACAGCTTGACGTTGACTAGGGTTAAGGTGACTGAGAAAGTCGATGGTTGTTGTCATGGATGTGAAAAAGCGATCGCCTGGTGTCACATCAATAGAGAGTCGCTATTGCCCAGGTTACAATATCCTAACGAAACTTGGTCAATAAAGATTGTGTGGCAATCTTCTTAACCAGAATGGTACTGTATCATGATTTATGTAGAAGCAAGAAAAAGCTATGCTGTCAGTCAAAGGCACATTCCAAATCGGTGTGGTTCATTAGGATGAACCAATTGAAGGGCATGGGGGGAGTTAATAGTTAGAATAATTGCTCCTGGACGATCTTCGCTAATTGTATGGGAGTTAGTGATGTCTGATTTCTCGTTGGCACAAAATAATCCTTTGCTCGGAACTTGGAAATTAATTTCAGTAAGTGCAACACTTGACGACGGAACTGTGGAGGGACAAGCCTATGGAAGCAATCCAAACGGTTACATTACCTATACACATGAAGGGCGGATACTCGTTATCCTTTCCAGGAGCGACCGCTCACTACTAAATGGGGATATACACTCGCCACTGAGCCAAGACATAAATTTAGTAACCATTGCAGAACGCGCACAAGCATTCTCTACATTCAGTGCTTATGCTGGAACCTACACTATAAGTGGCAATATTGTTACCCATCATATAGAAATTGCATCTATTCCCAATCGAGTCGATACAGATTTAATTCGTATTTTCACTTTGAGAGAGAACCAAGTTACGTTAAAGACACCTCCGACTATGAGCAACGGTGTCTCAAAGGTTTTTGAGCTAGTTTGGCAACGTATAGAGTCATAGAGCCAAACTTGCGGCAGCAGCCCAATGAAAAGTATTTATACTCACAAGCTAGAAACGAGATTTTAAAGGGGTTTGGTCTTAAGTTCATACCAATGAGCAATACTCTGCTGTACCTTTAAAATATATGTGGTTCAAATAAATGAAAATTGCTATAAGCAAGATTTGTACAGGAGCAATTCATAAATTGCCCCTACAATACATTAATTTTTTCTACGCTAAATACGTTGATCGCGAGTTCTCCCTACACTTTCTGTCGTAAGATCAGCGACGGGGAATCCAACATCAAAAAATGTTGGGCAAGCTCTCACTTTTTCTGTTATCAGCGCTGTTTAACACCTAATCAATAAGTATTGTCACGAATAGGACAATTCACTCCTTGAGTACCCAATTGACATGGGGTAGCGATACACAATACATCACGATTCAACCGTTAAGTTTTTAAAGATGAAAAATTTCTTTAATTTCAGGTTTAACCAATACAAGGATAGGTGGATATGGATCTGAGCTTAATTGTATCCAACATTTTGAATCCGCCAATTCTGTTTTTCTTTTTAGGCATGACTGCGGTTTTTGTCAAGTCTGATCTAGAAATTCCCCCACCAGTGCCTAAACTCCTTTCGTTGTATCTGCTGTTTGCCATTGGTTTTAAAGGAGGGGTAGAACTAATCAAAAGCGGACTTAATCAAGAAGTAATTCTAACACTCGCAGCAGCAATGATGATGGCTTGTGTTGTTCCAATTTACACCTTTTTTATCCTGAAGTGGAAATTGGATACTTACGATGCGGCTGCGATCGCTGCAACCTACGGTTCTATCAGTGCTGTCACTTTCATCACTGCTGGCGCTTTTCTTAGTGAGCTTGGTATTCAGTATGATGGTTACATGGTAGCAGCTCTTGCCCTGATGGAATCTCCGGCGATCATTGTTGGTCTGATCTTGGTGAGTATATTCACCGCCGATGAAAAGCGAGAGTTTGCTTGGTCAGAAGTTTTGCAAGAAGCATTTCTTAATAGTTCAGTTTTTCTCCTAGTTGGTAGCCTGTTAATCGGTGTCTTGACAGGAGAACGTGGTTGGCACGTATTAGAACCCTTTGCTCAAGGGTTGTTTTATGGCATTCTCACCTTCTTTTTACTGGATATGGGACTGGTGGCTGCCAGAAGAATTAAAGACTTGCAAAAAACCGGAGTTTTCCTGATTTTATTTGCCATACTAATTCCTATACTCAATGCAGGCATTGGGTTAGCGATCGCCAAATTCATCGGTATGCCTCCGGGAAATTCGCTGTTATTCGCTGTATTGTGTGCCAGTGCTTCTTACATTGCTGTCCCGGCGGCGATGCGGATGACTGTTCCCGAAGCAAATCCCAGCCTATATGTTTCTACCGCTCTAGCAGTCACATTTCCGTTCAATATTATTGTGGGAATTCCGCTATATCTCTACGGAATTAACCTATTCTGGAGGTAATAATATGCACGTAGTTAAAAGGATAGAAATTATCGCCAACTCCTTTGAGCTTGCCAAAATTTTAGATAATTTAGACAAGTCCGGTGTACATAGTCATGCCGTCATTAGAAATGTTGTTGGTAAAGGATTACGAGGAACGACAGAAGATTTAGACATGACCATGCTTGATAATGTTTACATCCTCGCATTTTGTATGCCAGAAGAACTCAAGCGTGTTGTCGAAAATATCAGACCACTCCTCAATAAGTTCGGAGGTACTTGCTACGTTTCCGATGTGATGGAAATTCGCTCTGTCAGATGTATCGCGTCGATTTAAGAGAGTTATAAATTCAATGAAGCATTTCATGGAACGTCGTGACTTTTTGAAGTTGGGAATGACCGGGGCCTTTGGAATGATGCTAACTGCCAGCGATTTACTCTGGCAGGTTAAACAGGCTAAAGCTGCCGAAATCCCCCCAAATTCCCCTGAATCTCTCAGTCCCGATGAAGCATTACAAAAGCTGATAGAGGGAAATCAGCGATTTGTTAAACATCACCCCCAATACCCCGATCAATCTGCGCTGCGGTTGCAGGAAGTTGCTCAAGCTCAACATCCATTTGCAACTATTCTTAGTTGTGCTGATTCACGAGTCCCCGCAGAAATTGTTTTCGATCAGGGCATCGGGGATATCTTTGATGTTCGGATTGCTGGAAATATTGCCACACATGAAGCGATCGGCAGTATTGAATATGCCGTTGTTTTATTAGGTTCTCCACTGCTGATGGTGATGGGCCATGAACGTTGTGGGGCTGTAACCGCAGCTGTACAAAAGGAATCATTACCCGGTGATATTAGTACGTTTGTGAAGGCAATTGAGCCAGCCCTGAAAAAGGTCAAGGATCAGCCAGGTGACGCGGTTGAAAATGCTGTGGTAGCAAATGTGCAATATCAAATTGAACGGTTGCAAAAATCAAAGCTTTTAAGTGAGCAGGTGCAATCAGGTAAATTGAAAATCGTGGGCGGTCGCTACGACTTGGATACAGGCAAGGTAAGTATTATTACTTGAGTTTACATTTTAGTTCTGAGTGAGAAATCTCACTTCCTTACTCAGAACGGGCTAAACGCCCCGCTACCGCTAACAAAACTGTTTTACCCCAATTCCCAATTCCCAATTCTCAATTCCCAATCCCTTCAATCCTGCACAGTCATTGGTAGACGAATAGTAAAAGTAGAACCAAGTCCCGGCTGACTTTTGACAATAATCTCACCACCCATCATCTGACAAAAGTGGCGGCTAATTGCCAAGCCCAGTCCTGTACCTCCATACTTTTTCGTAGTCGAAGTATCTCCTTGGGTAAAAGGTTGAAATAACTGCTGCTGTTGACGGTTAGACATACCTATACCTGTGTCGGTAACGGTAAAAGTAATCATACCCAAAGGAGCATCCAGTCGTAATTCCTCCTTTTCTCTATTGACTGTCAGCGTCACCTTGCCATTTGTAGTAAACTTACTGGCGTTGCTTAGTAAATTTAACAACACCTGCCGCATCCTAGTTTGATCGGCGTACATGGTGCCAAGTTGCTCATCAAAATGCACTTCTAAAACATTGGCATTTTTTTCTATAGCTGGTTTGACTGTGAGAACGACGTTATTAATTAGCGTCGCAATCTCAAATGTTTCTGGATAGAGAGTCATTTTCCCCGCTTCAATTTTTGACAAGTCGAGGATTTCGTTAATCAAGTGCAGTAGATGCTTACCAGCAGCGTTAATTGTTTCTAAGTCGGTGATAAAGTCTGCTGATAAACCAAGATCGGTGGCATCATCTTCTAGAAGTTGGCTCAAGCCAATGACAGCATTTAATGGTGTGCGTAATTCGTGGCTGACATTGGCTAAAAATACGCTTTTTGCCTTGCTAGCAGCTTCGGCTAGTTCTTTAGCTTGTTGTAGTTCTTTGGTTCGCTCAGATACTCGCTCAATCAGACGATTTAGAGATTTGGCAAGTAGGCCAATTTCATCTTCAGTAGTGACGGGTGCTCGCAAATCAAAATTATGTTTCCGCGCCACTTGTTCAGCTACTTGGGTGACGGTGATAACTGGTTCTGCGATCGCTCGACTGGTACGCCAAGCTACAATAGCTGCGATCGCCACCGAAACGAGCATACTGATAATTACGATAAATCGCTCAACTATTTTTGCCTGCTCAACGGCTTTTTGCCTTTCTTGCTCTTGATCTTCAGCAGTTTGCAGGATATTAGCCAAACTTTCAGAAAGCTGATCTAGGCGCATGGCTGTTTCACCACGCATAATTGTCAATAACTGCGATCGGGCAGCAGAAATTTGCTGAGGCTGCGCTGGTTGGGAGTCAATTTTCTGTAAGACAGCCTCGATTTGGTCAACGTAAGCTTTTAAATTATTCTTGTAATCTAGCAATAGCGTCTGTAAAGTCGAACTTGTTGCCGCTAGTCTTTTAGGTTTACTGTCAATAAATCCAGAAATTTTTGACTCTAATTGCTTGGCTTTTTCAACATTCTTCAAAAAATCAGCTTTTTTGGTTTGTAGTTGCTGTGAATTTTCTAATACAGCAACTAGATTAGAGCTATGTAATTGCGCCCCTACTACTGCATCTCTATAATTACTCAGTAGTTGTCCTTGTTCATAAGCTTGATTGAATTGCCTTACTTCCCTTCCCCGGTAGTAGTTGGCAATCACTAACCCAGTTAGCGCTCCAAAAAAGCCAATTCCGATAGCTACAAAGTACCCATAGCCAATTTTTTGATGGATGCGCCAAGAACTGGCTTTGAGTTTCCCTCGTGAGGGAAATTCTATAGTCGGTAGTTCGTCTGTCGATGGCTCTTCGGCTGACACTTTTTTGATTTCTGAACTGCTATCGATAAGGGTTGGCTTTTGAGTTGGCATTTCTCAAACCTCCTTGCCTTCCCGCAAAAATTACCAAATCAGTTTAGCTTGTACAAACAGTTTAATTGGTTATTAACATTTACATTATCTTCTTTTATAGCAACAGCAAATCATTGCTTAGTAGATAATTCGCATAACCTCATATACTACGAGTTATTTTGATAGCAATGTTGCTAAGTACACTTACTGATAGCGAACCGAATTCACTTTTTTCAACAGTAACAAATAATTGCCCGAACTAAAGACCTGTCTGAGACCGTCTTCTCCTTACTACAATACTTTCCTCAATATACAGTTGATAGCAATTAGTTCTTGACATCAGGTAAGCCACTAGTCTACCTTACTGCTTCCTTATAAAATTAATACAATCAGGAAAAAAACAAAAGGTTTGATTATGGGGCATGGGGCATTGGTTATTTCTGCCTCATCCCCAATCACCAGCACATTTATCATAAAATAGGTTGAAAGTCTAGTCGATGTGAATACACAAAAACTTTTATTACGTATTAATATCAATACGAATGCGTTAATTGACGAACCCGGCTTAAGATAGCTTTAATATTGGCTAAAATCGGCTTTTAGGCTTATATAAATGAGAGGTGGGCTGATTTTGCCTTATTTGTACTTAGATTTAGTACGATTATGAACAAATGACACGGAATGAGATAATCACAACCAGAGGATTCCAGTTGATTTAGAAAAGAACTCAGAAGGACGATTATAATACATCCTACTCCCTTCTGAATTCTATCCTCCTACTGACTGTCTACCTTGTAGTTGATGCAGTAGATATTACGGGGCAATTATAGTTAAAGGACACTAAAACCCTTTTGTGCCCTTTAATCAATTGTACTGATGCGCTTGTGCATTACCTAACCAACAGCCTTTTGGTTGCAATTATCCAGATTAGAAAAACTCAACTGTCAAATTAATGGGAGTGAAAATGCCAGAACAAGATTTTACTGAAACCGCATCCAAAGAAACTACAGTGGCAGAGATCAACACCCAAACGGGAACCATCACAAAAGTCCAGCCTCCCGCACAGTCTCAAGATGAATGGCTAAAATACGGGGAGCAAGTTTCTACATTTTTAGCAACATTGCCAGAATATGTGGGAGGCTTCTTTAATGAATATAAGCAACCTCTAGTAACAGTTGGTTTAATTGTAGGATCAATTGTTGGTGTTAAAGTACTCTTGGCAATATTAGATGCTTTGAATGATATCCCTTTAGTAGCGCCTACTTTTGAGTTGATAGGGATTGGTTACTCTGCCTGGTTTGTTTACCGCTATTTACTCAAAGCCTCAACTAGGAAAGAGTTAACTAGTGAAATCACCACTCTAAAATCACAAGTGGTTGGTAAAATTCCAGAAGCTTGATATCTAAATATCGCTTATCCTGCAAAGACTCTACGCAAATAATCTAATTCAAAATCACCCTCTGAGTCTGATCTAAGGAAGCCTTAGATCAGACTTTTATCAAAATCAAAAATTTTTGAATTTTGAATTTTGAATTTTGAATTTTCTGCAATGGGTTGGCCAAGAAACAGAGGAATAAAGGATCGTTAAGAATCTTTCTCCTCTGCTTCTTTGTTGAACACTTTCTCTAACAAACTCACCGAGACGAGCCTCCTGGCGACAATTTAACCTTGGGAGTGCGCGAAGTTTCTGGAGATGCACTGGGCAATCGCACTATACTTGGAGATGAAATTGCCTCCAACTTGCCCCGTTTTACTAAAGCTTGATGAATCATCGCCGCTACTTCAGCTCGACTAGCTACTTTGTTGGGAGCAAGAATTTGTGGGTTTGGATAGTTAACTACCAGACCATTGGTTGTAGCAGCAGCTATTTTGCTAATAGCATAAGGTGGAATATCTTTAGCATCTTTATAGACACTTAAAATCTGATTTGGCGAAGTGGGCGCTTTCAAATTCAACCCACTAACAAGGGCAACCAAAACTTGCACTCGTGAAATATTTTGTTGTGGTTTGAAGGTTTTTTTCGGGTAGCCTTTGAGAAATCCGGCATTGATGGCTTGGCCAATTGCTGGAGTTGCCCAGAATTTTGTTGGTACATCTTCAAATGCGATCGCAGTCTTAGACGGTTCTTGGTCAAAGGCTTTTTGCACAATCGCTGCAAATTCGGCGCGGTTTACAGGCTGATTTGGTCTAAAAGAATAATCAGGAAACCCTTTGAGAATACTACGAGAAGAAAGAACATCTATAAAACGCCGACCCCAAAAGTTAGTGGGCACATCGTTAAATGCAATTGGTGGCGGAATAATAGATTTTTGTTTTGCTGGAGTTACTAAAGGCAGCGCTGATGATTTAATTGATGACTCAAGTACTGCTGAAGAGGGTACAGGTGTCTGTGGTTGTGAGGGTTGAGTTGGGCTTACCTGAGCAGATGGTAACACTCCACGGTTAGGAGCAGCGCTGTTAGTTGGCAATGAAGGTGTCTTGGGTTCAACAACAGCCTCCGGTAGAGAATAGGGCAAAACTGTCTTAGGGACTACATTTGGTTCTACCTTGAAATTAAGGGAAGGCAATACTTGATTTGGTTGAACACTAGGCGAAGGAGTGGAAGAAGCCGACAGCAACCCGTTGAAGTTCCAGCTAGAATCCCTGCGGGACAATGACCAAAACAGAATTGCTCCGATAGTGGTGAAGGCAACCAGAATGGCTATAAATTCATCAAAGCCAAGGGCAGTTCTCTGAGATGACTCCGGTTCGGAAGGAGGTTTATTTGTCATCGTGATTACCCTGGTAGCAGTAAAATTTGTGTCTAAACAAATTAAGCCACAGATGACTCTTTTACACCAGCCCTTTTTAATTCGTAATTCGTAGTAAAATATCAGGCTTCTGGTTCAATGCCGAGCGATGTCTAACGACAAGCCGCTTTGCGTCTACGCAATTGGGCAGCTAGGCGATCGGCTCTTTGGCGTTCCTGTTCTGCTCTTTCATCGCCATTCAACAACAAATTACCTTGTAAATCCCACCAACGCAGCCAGGGTAATTCCACATTCTGATAAACTCCTAGCCATAAACCTAATTCAACACCCAAAGCAACAATGGGATAATGTCCTCGTTCATTTGCTGGTAAAATCTGATACTGTCCTTCAATCAGATGATAAACTTCTAGGTTGGCTTTACTCGCTTCATAAATGCCGTAGAAGGGAGGACGAATGACTTGCTCATAAATCCAAAATTTACCTTTCAAAGGAGTTTGATCCCGTTCTTCACTACCGTCTCCAGAGACAAATTCTAAAACAATCAACGGGGCAATAAACTCTCGCCACAACACATAAGAACGTCGCGTTTGCCCATTGAGCAAAAATGGTACATTCGGTACATAAAACCAATCTGGTGCTTCTGCGCCTTTTTCCGGGGGATCGGTTAAGCGCCAGTAAATGCCTAAGTCTTGCCCTATACAGTATTCACCTTCAGGATTTAATTGTTTAAGGATAGGTGTAATAGAGTCAGTTAGTAGGATGCTTTGGGGATGCTCTTGCCAATTTTTGCCTCCGGCACGCTCCGCGAACACGAACGTACCATCGGACTCAGGAGGTTGAGTATGATCCGGGAAGGGAAAAGGAGTGAGGGCGTTGGCTGGATTGGTTACAGAGGTCATAACGCTACCTTTGCACTCTTCGTAAAGGTTGTTTTTAGTTTAGCTTGCGTAGGCGTAGCCCGTCGTAGACATCGCTCTCTAAATATTCACCACCAAGATTTTGAAGGAGGCAGGAGGCAGTTTTTCTCTAAATTGCTTTCATTAATAAATCGCACGCCAATTACTTCTAACCGCCTAAGAACAATTTTCACCCTGACATACCACTAGTCTTATTAGATACCTAAACTAAAACCGGATTTCGAGGGTGGCAGAATGTAAAATATTAACTTATTGTTTACCCAATCTTTGTAAAAATCAGGGTGTCTAGTGTCAGAAGAATTTAGTTGCCAAATCTCACCGCCATTTTTGTCTCTTGGTAGCGATCGCGATCTGGGTTTAGATTCAACCCTCCAAGAATTACCAATGTATAACTTCCCTGTGGAAATCAATCACACTGGGATGGAAGTGGCTAATTTTTTAGAAAAATATCCCCTGCTACCAGGAGTAGTTTTGGTAGAACAGGGAAAGTTCATTGGGATGATTTCGCGGCGGCGGCTGCTGGAATTTTTGATTCGTCCTTATGGACAAGAGTTGTTGGTTCAGCAACCATTAGCCGTTCTTTACAGCTATGCGCGGATACCGATATTGCTGCTTGCTGATACAACATCGATTTTAACAGCGATGCAACTTAGCTTAAAGCGATCGCCAGAATTATTAGCAGAACCAATTGTAGTACACACAGAATCTGGGGCTTATAGATTGTTAGATGTCCAAGAATTGAATATTATTTCTTGGCAAATTCGAGGAATCGACAATCTGGTGCGCTATGAACGCAGCCAAGCTCAAATGATTCAAAATGATAAAATGGCAAATCTGGGACGTTTGGTAGACGGCGTAGCGCACGAAATTTTAGACCCAGTGGGTTTTATTTGGGGAAATATAACTTATGTTTCTACCTACAGTCAAGATTTACTCAAGCTAATAGCTGCTTACGATCAAGAGTTACCATCAGTTTCCCAGGAAATCAATCAGATTAAAGAAGATATTGAATTTGATTTTTTAGAACAAGATTTGTCGCGATCGCTTGCGAGTATCCGTACTGGTGCGGAAAGATTAAAAAAGCTTGTTACTAGTTTACAAAACTTTTGTCATATCGATGAACTTTATCCAAAGCCAGTAGATTTACACGCTAGTATAGATACTATTATTTTATTAATTAATAGCCGTCTTCAAGGAGAAATTGAAATAGTCAAATACTACGGTCAGCTACCCCCAGTTTATTGCTTTATAGGGCAGCTAAACCAGGTTTTGATGAATATTTTCAGTGAGGTTGTAGATATTTTGCTCAATGAAGCGGTTAGGCAACAGTTGCATTTAGAAGATAAAAATACTGTTCAAAAACCTCGAATTGAGATTACTACAGAAGTAATTTCGCAAGAAGCAAGCAATCCAAATGCACCAGATTCTCGTTGGGTATTAATTCGCATTGCTGACAATGGCCCTGGAATGTCTCAAGAATTACAACAGCAAATTATGGAGTCTTTTTCTTTGGAAACAAAGAATAGCAAAAATACTAGTTTAGCAGTAAGTTATCGAATCATAACTGTGAGACATGGCGGTAAATTAAATTTCCGTTCCCAGATTGGTATAGGTACAGAATTTGAAATACTATTACCTCTGCTGTAACAATATTTTTAAATTAAGCCACAGCAATTGCAGATGAAGGCAGATAATTTATTTGCGTGTACAAATACCCATAACAAAAAATGAGGGTGCGATCGCCTCTGCTTAACCAAGACATAATCGCAGGAGTTAGAGAATATCTGAAAAGCTTTTATTGATACAGCATTCGCTTCAATATTTACCTAAAGCTGTCTTGATAATAAAAACTGCTTACCCTTATTTAAAGAGGGTTAAGTGGAATCGGATAATATTGAATACTTTCGTAAATATCTTTTGATGTACTAGTTTTATGTGTACATATTAAAAAACATAAACTTGTTTCATATCGCACTGTTATTAAACATTATCTGATGTGAATATTCTATACATATAAAAGGTATAGAAGGAATTTAAATGGCGAATCCCGAACACTTGAAAAAGCTTAGAGAAGGTGCAAATAAGTGGAATCAATGGAGACAGCAAAACCCAAATGAATTACCTGATCTCGAAGGAGCTGATATTACGAAGATTACGTATGATCTTAAGAAATTTGACCTCAGTAGAGCTAATCTTAGAAGAGCTAATCTAAAGGGAGTAAAACTTTGGGGAGCTAATCTCGAAGAAGCCGATTTTACTCAGGCTATACTTTGTTTTGCTAGTTTCACGCAAACGAACTTTACTTTTCCCAATTTCACGCAGAAAGCTAACCTTAGTAGAGCTAATCTCACGGAAGCTAACTTAAGGATGGCCTGCCTAGATAATGCTAATCTCACGAGAGCTAATCTCCAAGATGCTGATTTGTGGAATGCTAGCTTCAGGTTTGCTAATCTCCAAGAAGCTGACCTTACTAGAGCTACACTAACTTATGCTGACTTTTGGAGTGCAAATCTCAAGGAAAGCATACTCTGTAATGCAAACCTTAGCGAAGCTGAGTTAAGTTATACAAACCTTAGTGAAGCTGAGTTAAGTTATACAAACCTCAGTCAAGCTATACTCTATGATGCAAAACTCTATGAGACAAAACTCTATGGTGCAAATCTTACAAACGCTAATCTCAGTAAAATTAAAGCACTAGGAACAGACTTTACCGGAGCTTTGTTTACAGGTGCTTGTTTAGAAAACTGGAAGATTAATAGCGCCACAATACTAGATAATATTAATTGTCAATATGTTTACTTGAGGAGTGGCGATCCAATTCGCATACCCAGTAATAGGGATTTTGAACTAGAAGAGTTTACTGAGATTTTACAACTAAAAATAGTAGCAGAAACAATTCTGCAATTATTTAGAGGATTAGAGCAGACAAACCCTGGAGCGACAGAAAAAGAAAAACATAATTTTATTATAAGTTCTATCCCGCCGGCAATGATAGTAAAGCTTCAAAGGGCGGTAGGAGCAGGTACCATAGAGACGAGTAAACAAATTATAAATAATCCTTTTTTTAACATAATAATAGCAATGATTGAGGCTTGGAATCATAATTAATTCCAAACCAAAATGGTATCGTCCTATTTATTGTGGAACTAGTCTATGGTAAAGAATTTGTTTACAATAAATTTTCGCCACGTTGATAAATTTCCCTTGCATGATCAGTCCAAGCACCTTGTCCCCAATAACGAAAACAACTGGTTTGCAGCAGAAGGTTGTGTAGTAGAAGGTTACGATAGTGAGATTGTCTGGTAACAGGTTCTGTTGAATCAGTTTGCTGTAATTGATCAAACTTTTGATGGAATGAACTACTTAATTGATACATCGGAGACAACACATTTTCATATCCTTTGACCCAACTGATATGATTTGTCCATGAGGCTCCATCCAGATGAAAATTAGAGTTTATTTGCTTTAATTCTTGAATCGCATTTTCTACAGCTTCGGGTTGGCAATTATCTGGTGAAACTCTCTCCCAAATCTGATGTTGTCCCACTGGCTGACAAGTTGGATAGTCTTCAGGTTTGCATCCAGCAGCTTCGATAAATTCTAAATATTCTGTACCACACATTCCAACAACACCTGATTTTCCTCCCCCATTATTGACCATATCCCACCAAGCTTGTTTAAAAGCACTAGGAAATTCATTCATCATCACACCACCATTTTCACCATCTCCAATTTGGCTAACTATTGGTGGCACAAAAACACTACCAATTTGTTGTTTGGATAAAGTTTTAGCTTCATAATAAGGCTGCATTTGGGCAACTAATTTAGTATCCGAACCTTGAGTTTTAATTAAGGCTGTGATGCTAATAGTTTCGCCTTGAGAATTGCGGGCAATGAGACAATGTGGTAAATGTTTGTGGGTGAGAGATTGACCAGTAAGAGTTTCTACAGAATGTTCTTGAACGAGTAGCCAGCGATATCCACACTCTTTCAGCGCTTTCACGAATTCAAAGAGAGCATCAGGGTGATTGGGGAGGTGCATTTCTGGAGGCGAAAAGCCTTTGACTCGTGCTAATGCTTCCCAGCCAAAAATTGCTGCGAAGTGATGTTGCCACGCAATGATATGCAATTTAATATCTGCTATGGGTGTAGAAGGAATAACTGCATGACCCCACATGGTACCCAGCCATTCTACATAAGGTTGATAGTTGCGATCGCAAGTGATCCGTTTGAGATTATCGAGAACATCACTGCGTCCCATTTGCCGCAATCCCCACAAAAGATTACCTGAGTAATCCAACATCACACGGGGATTGCAACCTTGACTTACAAGTTCGGGGATCAAGTCTCCCATTCGGCTGTAACAATATGCAAAAGGATCTGCATTGTGGTTATCCCCCTCGTTGGGATGTTCAAACATATATTGCAGATTGCTGATCAGTGTACCGCCATTCCCAGCAGGTATAGTTGGCTGGTGCATGTGTAAGGCGATCGCAAATACAGCATTTACGTCTTCTAAGCGAATATTTGTTGTTGGTAAAAATACTGACTGATCATGGTTAACTACAGAGAGAACCTCTGTTTCCCAACCAGAAATATTCGGCAAGCCATCAATGATTTCGGGCAAACTGCTGAGAGTAGTAGGGAAGGAAAGCATTTCTGGTTGCTCCAATATGAGTTATATCTAGAAAACTTGCGTTTGTATTTAATAATACTTAACTCAGCGTATATACAATGAATACTCCAAGTCACGCTATTCTCAACTTGCTGATTTTCAATCAACAATTGCGAACTCAGGCAAGTCCGGCAATTATCATCGGCGCAGTCTTACCAGATATTCCCATCTTTGTGTTCTACTTTTTAATGAAGTTTGTTTACCATCTGCCGACACGCCAGATTTGGTCAGAAGTTTATTATCAACCTTTTTGGCAAGCTATTGTCAGTACGTTTCATTCAATTCCACTAGCGCTGCTTGGAATATTGATTGCCCATATCTGGAGTTGGCGATTGATTGAAGTTGGCTTCGTCAGTATGGTGCTACATTCTCTTTTAGATTTACCAGTCCATAACAACGACGCTCACCGACACTTTTTTCCCTTTAGTAATTACCGTTTTATCAGCCCTGTTTCTTATTGGGACTCAAATCATTGTGGCGCGATTGCAGCTTTGGTAGAAATCCTCTTAGTTCTAGGGGCAACTATTTATCTATTTCCTTCCACACGAACCTACTGGGGTAAAGGACTGCTAATTGCAGTCAATCTGTTTTATACGATCGGGTATTTCCGTTTTTACCTTTCAGCTAAAGGCAATTGACCCCAGTAGGATAAGCGATGCACTAAAAAATTTAGGATTTATGTGCAGATATGCGAGAAATCATGTTCTTGACAAGAACAAATCACCGAAACGATGGATTCTGGTTAAAAAATTCAGTTTCGGGATCAGCTTGTTAAGTCTTTCAGCAGGCTGTTGTTTTCTTGGCGCTGGCGGAGTTGCGATTCGTAAAATTAGCTCTAATAACCAAGGGGCAAGGCGTTGACACAATACGGCTAAATGACTTTGCCATCCGACTAAAATTTCTGGTGAATCATTTTGCATTCCGGCGACGAGTGCTTTGGCTACTTGCTGCGGAGTCATGGGGATCACCCAGCGAAATAATTTTAAGTCGCGCACCATGTCTGTGTCTGTGAGAGAAGGCAGTAATGCAATTACTCGGATATTGTGTTCAGCTAGTTCTTGGCGCAAGGCTTGGGTAAATCCTAAGATGGCAAACTTGGTAGCTGAGTAAGTCGCCATTGTTGGTGCTGCGACTTTCCCCATCAGACTCGATACATTGACGATTGTCCCTTGCCTTTGGCTGACCATACGTCGAGCGATCAGACTCGTGAGGTTGTACATCCCTAACAAGTTCACAGAGAGTTCTTCTTGAACTTGAGGCATCTTAGATTGCAAAAACGAGCTTTGGTATGCGACACCCGCACAATTAACCAGCAGGTGAATCTGTCCGAAATTGCGCCACAGTTGGGCAACAGCGATATTTACTTCAATTGTCTGCGTCAAATCTAATGCCACGATCGCAGTTTCGGTTCCCATCGCCTCGATTTCGTTAGCTACCTCGACTAACTTTTGGCGATCGCGTGCTACTAATATCAGTCGCTTGATGCCGACTTGCGCTAGCTCAAGAGCGATCGCTCGTCCAATCCCACGTGAAGCCCCTGTAATCAGGGCAACTTTACCTTGAATCTCCATTGGTTTTATCCTCCAAAATCTAAGTCTTACCAACCTCTTCGTTATTGCCGATATATACAATCAAGAGTTACTTGCTTGTCGGCATCAAGTAAGACAAATAATCTATTGCAATTGAAATCAAACTGAAATTAAGCCTTTGGCAACGAGATATCTCTTGGTTAATCTGCAATCCCTCATAATTGTCTATACGAGGCAGAAATTTCTCGTTTTTAAGCCGTCAAAGCCTAACACACTTGGCTGAATGGGTATAGCTCATAGATTTTATTTCTCCTAGATCAGAGCGTTCATCAGCATCGTTGTCATACACACGTTAGCAATTAAATCAAGGTATTGCAATATTCTTTAATAAGGATTTCTTAATGCTTCTTAACGACAAGCATATATATATATAAAATATTTTATTAAATAAGTTTTTATAAATCCCTCAGTAGAAATATCTCACTTCCCTGACAAATAGCCTTTTTTCGGGCAATTGTTATATCTAATTCATCTGTTAGGAACAAAAAAGACATATAGAATTTGAGTTTATGCTTGCAATAGTTAGAGTTACTGATTAACGCGCAGATTTCTATCAGCATATTTACTGATTTATTGAAAATAAACGTTTCTGAAATTGTATTTATTTAAATAATCCAAGAGGGCTAATACATCATTTTTAATGCAAATTACAACAGCATTTTATCTGTTGAAACTTTAGTGTAAATAGTAATTTGTTTGGGTTTAGCTTTGAGTTTATCAAAAAAATCTTTGAGACTTGTAGTGTTGCTAATTTAAATCATTCCTGAATAACAAGATCCCCAACTTCTGCCAGAAGTTGGGGATCTTGCTGTAAGTTCTAATATTCTGCCTTTCACCGCACCCGCGTATATTTACGTAATCCTCTTTTCTCCCCTGCTGTTTTCACGATGCTCCCGGTCATAACTAACGTGGGGTAGGTTGAGGATTTGGTAGTTTGGTTGACTGGGGAATTGACGCACTCCAGATTTGATTAAATTGAGCTACCGATAACGACTGTAAAATACTGAGATTAAGAGGCTCTTTGCTGAGAAATGTGGCATAAGATGGCTGCAAATAGGAACGGTATTCAGGGCGGTTGAGGAGATGGGTTTCCATAAAAGCGACGCTGAGGGCGTTGAGATAGGAATAAACAGCATCACGATCGGGGCCCAGTAAGGCAGGTGGCACAGGTAAAATATCATTTTCAGGAGTAGGTTCTGCGATCGCTGAAAAGTGGGTGGCGTTTTCAATCAAAGCCAGGTACTTATTAGGATCAGAAAGCCAGGTGAAGGGGCGAATTTGCTCAAATACAGGTGGAGCGAAAATATCTTGACTACCTGCTACCAGCATTACAGGCATTTTAATTTGACTGACTCCGCCCTCACCCAAAACTAAGCTGTCAATCGGATTAATCGCCATGATTGCCTTGATGCGATCGTCTTTGAGTTCATAATTTTTTTGGGGTAACTTACTTGCTTCACACTGCAACAACAGTGACAAATTAAAGGATGAATAATTGGTATTACAATCTTGGCGCAGTTGCTCAAAGTTAATCTTTGCTCCTGCTAGAGTCAAAACAGTATAACCACCAAAAGACTGACCAATCGCCCCAACTTGCTGAAAATTGAGTTTTCTGTGGAGAGTGGGATCAGATTTTTCTAGACGCTGGAGTTCATCGAGGAGATACTTGATATCCAAAGGTCGGTTGATAAATTCCTCTGGTTCTGGTGGACTTGCCAAACCCGCAAAGTATTGCTGAAAACGTTTGGCATTACTACCAGGGTGTTCTAGTACAGCAACAGCAAAACCGTATGATGCTAGATGTTCAGCCAGGTAGACAAAGGTAGAGCGGTCTGAAGCAAGACCATGAGAAATGACAATCAGGGGAAAGGGAGGAGACGGAGAATTCTGATCTGTGGATTCTGAGTTTTGAGTTGTAGGTAAATAGATATCTACCGGTAGACGGCGTGAGCGAGAAACGTCATTTAACTCCAGGCTTTTTTTCTGCCAACGGAATTTTCCTGGCGATCGCAAATCTGCTTGTTTTGAGAAGTCAACAGTTGAATTGGCTGCTTGAGCGATCGCTTCTTTTTGAAGAGAAGCTACAACTTCATCCTTTTTCTTGAGCAACTGTGATAAGTCATCAACTATCCTTAACCCTTCTGTGAAATTCACCCGCATAGTATTGCTAGGAAATTTCCGCAGCAAATTCACCACTGTTAAACCCTCTCGATCGGCAGCGGCCAAAATCAAAGAGGCACGTATGGCATAGAAGCCATTCTGTCGAGACTCAGTGAGGAGTAATTTTCCTAGTTGTTGCACTACCTCCTCGCCGATCGGTGAGTAAGTGACTTGAGATACTAAAGTAGGAGTGATATTGAACCTTTGCTGGAGCAGATCCCGCAGTTGAGCGAGTTGTTGAGGAGTAGCACGGCTAGCATAAAATGAAAAATCTTGATCGATTTTCCCAACTTTGGCAAAAGTTTCTAGCGAGTCCACCGATAACGAGAATTCGCCGAAGGGAGGATAAAAAAAGCTAATGCGTTCAGCCGCCAATCCGGGAGTAGAAGTCAAAAAGGTAGATAGCAAACCTAAACCCAGGTATCTCAGAAATTTTTTCATTAGAAAAACCCACTGTCTAACCCTGCCAAACAAGTTTGGACAGGATATATTCCCTAGAATTATCCAATTTTAGTATAGACAGTTACATTAAGAAACTTCTTGTCTGCGTAGACCTACTCTTGGCGGCTTCTCGAAAACATGAGGCTTCACTATGTTAAATTCAAGCTACAACTCCTGTGGATGAGGAATCAGGTAATGGCGGCTTCTGTAGAACATGGCTTAAATAATAACGCTTCCATCCCTCCCTTAGAAAGTGGCGATCGCTTAACCCGCCACGAATTCGAGCGTCGTTATACAGCAATGCCTAATAAAAAAGCAGAATTAATCGAAGGAGTCGTCTACGTGGCATCACCACTGCGTTTTAGAAGTCATGGCCAACCTCATGGACAGTTAATTACCTGGTTGGGAGTTTATCAAGTTTGCACTCCTGGATTAGCGCTAGGCGACAATACTACCGTGCGCTTGGATTTAGACAATGAACCACAGCCTGATGTTTTGCTGTTGATAGATAAACCAGCTAGGGGACAGGCACAGATCAGTAAAGATGATTACGTAGAAGGCGCACCAGAATTAGTCGCAGAAGTAGCAGCTAGTAGTGCATCTATTGATTTGTACGACAAAAAACGCGCCTACCGTCGCAATGGAGTGCAGGAATATATCGTCTGGCAGACTTTAGAGAATAAACTCGACTGGTTCGGTTTGCAGAATGGTGAATATTTGCCACTTGTAGCAGATGCAGATGGTGTGATTAAAAGTAGAGTATTTCCGGGTTTGTGGTTAGATATCACCTCGCTAATCACAAGGAATATGACGAAAGTTTTAGCAGTGCTGCAACAAGGATTGAATTCAAAAGAACACGCTGAGTTTGTTGAGGGTTTAACTTAGCAAAACTTAAAAATAATGTCTTGAAAAATACAAATTATTAATGTAAAACGTGATATTAGAAGCCGGGAAAGTTTTCCCTTTTTTTAGACAGTCTCCCTTGGGAAATCAGTTAATAGCATTTTTGGTGTGAGGTAATTCCAGATAGTCCCGGCGATTAGGGGGAAGGTATTTGGCGAAAGTCTTTGAAAACAGCTTAATTCTCAATTCTTAAAAATTGGGAAAGTTTGTTGTCAGCGATTTATAAACAACACAGTTATGACCACAACTCTAGGAAGAAGCGAAAGCGGCAGCCTGTGGGATCGTTTCTGTCAATGGATTACTAGCACCGACAATCGGCTTTATATCGGCTGGTTCGGCGTTTTAATGATTCCTACCCTATTGACCGCTACTATCTGTTTCATTATTGCCTTTATTGCTGCACCACCCGTTGATATTGACGGCATCCGGGAGCCAGTTTCTGGTTCTTTATTATACGGCAATAACGTCATCACTGGTGCTGTTGTACCCACATCTAACGCCATTGGTTTGCACTTCTACGCAATTTGGGATGCTGCTTCAATGGATGAATGGCTCTACAACGGCGGGCCTTATCAACTCATTGTCTTGCACTTTTTGATTGGTATTTTCTGCTGGCTTGGTCGGCAATGGGAGTTAAGCTATCGTTTGGGGATGCGTCCCTGGATTTGCGTAGCTTACTCTGCTCCTGTAGCTGCTGCAACTTCTGTCTTTTTAATTTACCCAATTGGTCAAGGTAGCTTTTCTGACGGGATGCCTCTGGGAATTAGCGGCACATTTAACTTCATGTTCGTGTTTCAAGCCGAGCATAACATCCTCATGCACCCATTCCATCAACTGGGCGTAGCGGCAGTGTTCGGTGGTGCGTTTTTCTGCGCGATGCACGGTTCTTTGGTGTCTTCCTCTCTAGTCAGAGAGACAACTGAAGCTGAATCTATAAACTATGGGTATAAGTTTGGTCAAGAACAAGAAACCTATAGCATCGTAGCGGCTCACGGTTATTTTGGGCGCTTAATCTGGCAATATGCCAGCTTTAACAACTCGCGTTCCTTGCACTTTTTCTTGGCTGCTTGGCCTGTAGTTGGTATCTGGTTGACGGCATTGGGCATCAGTACGATGGCGTTCAATCTCAACGGGTTCAACTTTAACCAATCAATTCTTGATTCCAAAGGTCGTGTAATTAATACATGGGCAGATGTGCTAAACCGCGCCAATTTGGGTATAGAAGTGATGCACGAGCGCAATGCTCACAACTTCCCCCTAGATTTGGCGGCTGGTGAGGCAGTACCTGTGGCAATGATGTCTACGACGAACGTAGCTGCGGCACCTGCAATACACGGTTAGTTGTAATTTAAAATTCGCCGCGCTCTCTGTCTAGAGGGCGCTTTTTTTATGAAGCTATAGTTATACAAATATCTACACAGATAAAATTTTAAAAAAATATCTGGTGTATTTGGGTACAATTACTAAATTGTTACTCATCTACATTAGTAAATGCATTGGTATAAATAAAAATAATTATCAAAACTGTAAGCAGTGAGTAAACTAACTAGTGACGGTTATATCCAGAGTTAATATTCATTGTATTTCCACTGAGTACAAATCTCAGATTTTAGTTTTCGTCTCAATTCAATATAAAATCTAAAACTTAAAATCCAAAATCAACATGGCAAACCTAACTCCCAATTCTAGTTTTAGTTTGACACTGCGCTTGCAGATTCCCAATCGTGTAGGGATGTTAGCGTCAGTAACCCAGGCGATCGCAACTACTGGCGGTAATCTCGGTCAAATTGATTTAATCGAGCAAACCCGCAAAGAGTCCACCCGCGATATTACCGTTGATGCTGCTAGTACCGAACATGCTGAAACCATTGTGCAAGCAGTGAAAGTATTGCCAGATATCAAGTTACTCAGTGTCTACGATCGCACCTTTAATTTGCATCGCGGTGGCAAAATCAGCATTACTAGCAGAATTCCTTTAAAGAGTGTGTCCGATCTAGCAATGGCTTACACACCAGGAGTTGGTCGAATTTGTACTGCGATCGCTCAAGATGCAGAGGAAGTTTACAAGTTAACCATCAAACAAAACACTGTTGCTATTGTTACCGATGGTAGTGCCGTTTTGGGATTAGGGAATCTCGGCCCGGCGGCTGCTCTGCCAGTCATGGAAGGCAAAGCAATGCTATTCAAGGAATTTGCGGGGCTAGATGCTTTTCCCATCTGTCTGGCAACCCAAGATACAGAAGAGATTATCCAGACAGTTAAGAATATCGCGCCAGTTTTTGGGGGTGTGAATTTAGAAGATATCGCTGCACCTCGCTGCTTTGAAATTGAAAAGAGATTGCGCGAAGAGTTAGATATCCCCGTTTTTCATGACGATCAGCACGGTACCGCCATTGTCACCTTGGCAGCGTTGTTTAACTCTCTAAAACTGGTAAATAAGGCAATGGCAGAAATCCGCATCGTGATTAACGGTGCTGGGGCGGCGGGAGTAGCGATCGCGCGGTTACTTCGTAAAGCTGGGGCAGAAAAAATCTGGATGTGCGATTCTAAGGGGATTATCTCTACGAGTCGTGCCGATTTGACAGAAGAAAAACTCGAATTTGCCGTGAAAGCTCAAGGTACCTTAGCGGGTGCGATGCAAGGGGCAGATGTATTTATTGGAGTCAGTGCACCAGGAGTTTTGACACCAGAAATGGTGCATTCAATGGCGAAAGATCCAATTGTGTTTGCAATGGCAAATCCCATTCCAGAGATTCAGCCAGAATTAATTAGTAAAGATGTTGCTGTTATCGCCACCGGTCGCAGTGATTACCCCAATCAAATCAATAACGTCCTAGCTTTTCCTGGGGTATTCCGTGGTGCTTTAGATTGTCGGGCAAAGACAATTACCACCACAATGTATTTAGAAGCCGCAAATGCGATCGCTTCTTTAGTCAAGCCTTCAGATTTGGATCGCGAACATATTATTCCTTCAGTCTTTGATGAGCGAGTCGTCAATGCTGTTGCTGCTGCTGTACAACAAGCAGCGCGTCAAGAAGGTATCGCTCAGAATTAATTAAATTAATGACTCTTATGGGATGGGTGTCTCGCCCGTCCCCCAGCACATACTGACTATAGAAAAATTGCCAAAACTAGCAAACCATTTTGGGTACTCTACATCATTTTATGATTTCGGTTGTACAGCTTGCCTAACAACTTCTTCATCCAAACCTAACGCTTGGGCTATCTGTTCAATACTCAATCCTAACGCCCATAACTGAGGTATTGTTTCTAGCTTGCCTTCTAGCTTGCCTTCCTGTTTTCCTTCTAACTTGCCTTCTTCTTTACCTTCTTCTTTACCCTCTGCAAAAACTTCTTGGTAAAATTTAGTTTGCTTTAACTCACTTAATCCGAACATTTTTCCCATCTCCTCCCGGCTCAAGCGCGGCAATTTGTAAATTAATATCGTTTCTATTAATTGTATAATTTCCCTCTGCTGGGCGGTATTGAGAATTTCTTTCCGGGCGCTGTTGACAATCTCGATAGCTTTCGTTGTTGCAGTTGATTCTGGTTCGATGATTAGTTTCACTGTCTCAATCCCGATTGATGATGTGGGAATTGAGCTTAACTCGTTTAGGTAAACGCAAGTCACTCGTTGGGAATTAAGTAATTCTGCATATCTCTCTGTATCTTCAGTATCAACGCTGCGATTGGGGAAGATGACAACACCCCGCCAGTTGTTAGTTAATTCAGTTTTGTCGAGATAGTTAAAGATTTCGGCGAATAAACGGGAATAAATTTTTCTATCGAGTTGAAATTGTACCTCAGCAAAATAAATCGGTAATTCTGGAGTATCAGGCAAAAATACACCATCAATTCTAAATGCCAGTTGTTTGACTTCAACTGATGAAAATTGGTAAGCACTGGCTAGTGATGGCGGTTGGTTAATGAGTTCAAAGAAGGTGCTGGGTAAGCTTTGAAAGATGCGATAGAATATACTGTCTGTTTTCAAGGCAAATGGTTTTGCAGTTGATAAGCATATTTTACAGTTTAGCGTAGGCGTAGCCCGTCCAAGCTACGTGTAGCGTCTGCAAGAGTTGGCATCGCTCATCATGGATATGTCAGATTGAGGACTGGCGAAACACTCGTCCCCATTTGGTGATTGGATTATATAAATAAAGCAACATCATCTAAAACACCACCATTTGTCAACTGTTTGCAATGAAGTACCAAGCTGGGGATGAGTTTTTACAAGAATTGCCGCTAATTTTGGCGGGGCCAATCCTAAAACATACTGAACCAGAGTCAGTAACAGTATGGGTGGCTCTAAAACAGTCTTGTCAGGTAGAACTCAAGGTTTATGAAACAACAAATAATGGTGAAGCACTAGGAAATTGCTTATTGGAGGGAGAACGCTCTAGCTTTGCTCTAGGCAAGTATCTTCATGTAGTTGCGATAACGGCTCGATCCCCGGTTGGATATCGCCTAACTAGCGATCGCCTCTATGCTTACGATCTCCAGCTTACTGCTGCTGACCAAACCCTGCAAATGCAACAAGCATTATGCTCAAACTCTTCTCCTACAGTCAGCATCAGCTACTTTGCTCATCAAAAACCGACCTTTGTTTTGCCGCCAAACCGTCTTCAAGATTTGCAAATTGCCCATGCTTCCTGCCGTAAACCTCATGGTCATGGGTTTGATGCACTACCGATTCTTGACAGTTTAATTGAGGCTTCAGCGTATCAACCCCAACATCGCCCTCACCAGCTATTTATGACTGGAGATCAAATTTACGGAGATGATGTAGCAGATCCGTCGTTGTGGGTTGCCACGACTCTTGGTGATGCCCTTTTGGGTTGGGAAGAACAACTTCCTGTGAATGGGGTTTATTGCACTCCCCAGCAGCTACCCCCTGGAGAGCGGGCTGATGTTGCAACAAATCAAGCTGGGTTGACCGCAGGATTACATAATAAATCGGAGAAAGTTAACAGTCATCTTTTCAGCCTGGGTGAATATTACGCTACTTATTTACTAGCTTGGTCGCCAGTGTGCTGGCCAGGCGCATTTCCTCAAGGACACCAAGTAACGCGCGATCGCCATGCTATCAAAGACTGGAACCAAGCAGTCTGGCATTTGCGCCAATTCATCTACACCCTTTGGAAAGTGCGTCGCGCCCTTGCTAATATTCCCACTTACACCATCTTTGATGACCATGATGTAAGTGATGACTGGAACTTAAATCAAGCTTGGTGTTTACGGGTGCTGGGTCGTCCCTTGGGGCGAAGAATAGTCCAAAATGCCTTGTTAGCCTACACGGTATTTCAAGGATGGGGCAATACACCAGGGCAATTTACAGAAGGTAAATCCGGTGAAAAGTTATTGGCGGCTGCACAAGCTTGGTCAGCTTCCCAAGGAAAGGATGCAAAGGCTGATGATGCGATCGCTCGTTATGTCGGTATGCCAGCCAACGATCCTGCCACAGGCTTACCTATTTTAGTCCGAGACGGTTCCGTATTCATTCTGGATCGAGATTCTGAAGCGCTCACTTGGCACTATATAGTCAGAAGCGATTGCCATGAAGTAATTGTGCTGGATACACGCACTTGGCGGGGTTATCCAGCCGATCAAAAACCAATTGCACCACCGATGCTATTGTGTCCAAAAGCCTTTGAGCAACAATTAGTTTTACCTTTACAACAAGTAGCTGAACAAACTAAGATTCAAAATACATTTGTAATTGCGCCCACTAATGTATTTGGTCTACAAGTAATTGATTGGATTCATCATTGGCATTTACAACGCGAGAAGGTTTTTTCAACCGATGTTGGAGATGCTTGGAACATTAATGTGGAAGCACTGGCGCAATTCCTAACTACCTTGTTTGAAGAACGTCAACAAGTCATTATTCTATCTGGAGATATCCATTACAGTTCTGTTGCTCACTTGTCTTATGCACACACCCATTCCAAATTGCAATCTGTATTGGTGCAGTTAACCGCTAGTGCATTGAAGAATGAAGAGATTTTGACGCGGCTGATTCATACACGATTGAAAGATTGGCTACTACCCGAAAAGGTACGACATTGGATCGGGTGGAGTAACCCACCCAATATGGTAGAAATTTCTGCGAAACAATTACACCATAATCGCCAAATGCTAACTAACTCGGACTGGCATTGTGTGCTGGAATGGATACCTCGAAACACTGTTCAGACTTCTACCTGCACAGCAGATATATTATCTTTGATAGCTCCCTGGAAACGAGCAGAAAATGCTAAATGGAAATGGTTACAACCCCTGATGTTTTGGAAATATCGTTGGTTTCAGGACGGGCGAGAAGTAGTTGGATTGAATAATTTAGGGCTGGTTCACTTTGAGTTCGCAGACTCGAGTAATTCTGACAAAGTTATTCAAGATTTGTACTGGTTTTCTTGTTGGTATCCAACCCAAGTTGTTTACAGCCGTTTTGAGAGCGAGTTAACGCCTAATCAGTCATTGTTACGATAACCGAAGAGGCAGGGGGCGGGGAGCAG
>NZ_JAAGOG010000106.1:0-28045 GCF_010747425.1 Nostoc sp. UIC 10630 | reverse complement strand
CGTAGGCGCAGCAATGGTCATGGATATGGCGGCTGAAATTGCCCAGTTACGGGCACAGCTAAAAGCGTTGCAGTCTTGTTGAAAAACATCACCTAATATTCAGAGGTGAAAAAGTTGGCGCAATCAAAATTTTAACAAGTTACTCACCATTGGCTCATTTTTGAGAGCTACGGTGTACACACGTCTTTCTAGAAAACCAAAATCGTCGTAGATCCCCCTAAATCCACGCCAGTTGCTCATGGGGGAAACCCCCTTCTCTACGAGACGCTCGTAGCGTTCCGTTGGCGCAGCCTCTCGTAGAGAAGGAAAGGCGCTAGCCTCTCCCTTTGGGAGAAGACCGCACTGGCTCCCCTTAAAAAGGGGGACTTTGAGTCTTGGGGGAATGGGTGGGATTGTTTGACACTTCTTCAAGTGGTTTTGCTCTGCGTTTTCCTCGGATCTTACGCATCCGAAATGATAAGCCATCTGAAGAAATTGATACTCTGCAAACAGTGCAACGTTTATCTCAAATAGGCAAGTTGCCAGAACCTACGATCCAGGTAGAGGCAATTAATGCCAATACAGCTGGGGTGACATCAACCTCTTTAGAAGCGGCGCAGGATGCATTCAAAACTTTTATTGCAGTTGTCGACCGTAGGCCAAGTTATTGGTTCTCTGTGGGTACTGATTGCCAAGCAAGGCGATCTTTCCAGTGCGATGTGAAATTAGGTTGAACTGCTTGCTTAAAGTCCTCTAAAGCTGCTGAAAAAGCTTTCTCTTTTAGCTTGGCTGCACCTTGGTTGTGCAACTGTTTAGGAAATTGTGGATTCCATACATATTTTTGACAAGTTTGGTGGGCAATTTCTACATCACTGCCTTTTTCAGGATTTTGAAAGACCGGATGATAATGTAACCTGTTGCAGCAAACTTGCAACCATTCTTGCCACCCACATTGCCACAAGCGGACTGTTCCATCAAGACTACCACTGGCAATCAGTTTACCATCAGGGCTAAAAGCTGCGGAATTTACCCAATACTCATGTCCGTGCCAAGGTTGACCAATGGGGTTGCCGTGAAGATCCCACAAGCGCACTGTAGAATCATTGCTGGCACTGATAATCCACTGACCATCAGGGCTAAAGGCGACAGAATTAACTTCTTTTTCATGTCCGCGCCAAGGTTGACCAATGGGGTTGCCGTGAATATCCCACAAGCGCACTGTAGAATCATTGCTGGCACTGATAATCCACTTACCATCAGGGCTAAAGGCGACAGAATTAACTTCTTTTTCATGTCCGTGCCAAGGTTGGCCAATGGGGTTGCCGTGAATATCCCACAAGCGGATTGTAGAATCATTGCTGGCACTAATAATCCACTGACCATCAGGGCTAAAGGCGACAGAATTAACCCAATTCTCATATTTGCGCTGCGATCGCCCGATGACCCGATCTTGTAGTATTTGATGTAGCTCCCACAAACGCACAGTGCGATCGCCACCACTGATAATCAACTTGCCATCGGGGCTAAAGGCTAGGGAATTAACCTGTCCCTCATGTCCCCGCCAAGGTTGAGTGATGGGGTTGCCATTGATATTCCACAAGCGTATTGTGCGATCGCAGCTACCACTAATAATAAACTTGCCATCAGAGCTAAACGCTACAGAATTTACATGTCCTTCATGCCCGTGCCAAGGTTGACCGATGGGATTACCTTGTATGTCCCACAACCGCACTGTAGAATCACTACCACCACTGACAATAAACTTGCGATCGGGGCTAAAGGCGGCGCAAATAATTTTTGCCTCATGTTTGTGCCAGGGTTGAGTGATGGTGTTACCTTCTAAATCCCACAAACATACCGTTCCGTCAAAACCAACGCTGACAATAGAATCGCCATTTGGGCTAAAGGCGACGGAAATAACTCCTTCCTTGTGTCCGCGCCAAGGTTGAGTAATGGCGTTACCTTGTAAATCCCACAAACACACCGTTCCGTCAAAACTAACACTGACAATGCGTACCCCAGAGGGGTTGGCGCAGCCATCGCTATTTGGGCTAAAGGCGACGGAAATAACTCCTTCCTCATGTCCCTGCCACGGTTGAGTAATGAGATTACCTTGTAGATCCCATAAACACAAAATTCCGTCAATACTGCCACTAACAAGAAACTTGCCATCAGGACTAAAGGCTATACAATTAACCTCTTGCTCATGTCCACACAAAAATTGAGCGGTAGGATTGCCAATGACATTCCATAAGCACACCGTAGAATCGCTACTGCCACTAGCAATAAACTTGCCATCAGGACTAAAGGCTACACAATTAACCTCTTGCTCGTGTCCGCGCAAGCTATTTGCCTCTGTGGGTGTGTTCATTGCCTCCTTTAAGCTTCCCAAAACAGGAGCTAGAAGCTGGTTTGGGTATTTCTCTAGATTCTCACCCATTGTTTGAATTGCCAGCACCAAACCCTCTAGCGGTTGGACAGGAAGTAAATTCAAAACCCTGGCAGATTGCTCGCGCAGTTTTAATTCAGTCAGTGCAAGGTTTAACTTTTGAATCTCTTGTTCCTGGCGATCGCCCCATCCAACACTAGCATTAATAAATCGATTAGCTTGTTCGCTTAAAGAACCAAAAGTTTGCTCTTTTAGTTCTTTATAAGTGTTTGTCTTCAGAACCCTGCTTGCAATATTTTCTCTTTTCCACAGCATATCTAAGGTGTATGCCAGAAGTGGTAAATAATCATTTTGTTGGTGAAAATCATGAATAATTTGTTCAACTAATCCTTGTTCAAAGATAACGCCATGTCTAGCAGCAGGTTCAGCGATCGCTAACTTTAATTCTGCATCGCTCATTCTAGTGAGTATACGACTATAGCGATCGTGAATCTTGGCAAGTTGAGGATACTCACTAAATTTATCCAGAAAATCAGACCGCATTGTTAAAACAATTTTGACAGAGCTATCCTGCTGCTGGAACTGTTGAAAGAGACTAGCAATAAATTTATCGCATTTCGGTTTTTGAGTTTTCGTAAACAGTTCTTCAAATTGGTCAATAAAAATCAGAACGCACTGATAATCTTGTTTGAGGAATGTGACAATTTTAATTAGGGTATTTTCTCTTATTTCTCGACTAATATCAGCTATTGGTGATTTTTTTCCATAATTAGAAGCAAGACACTGATAAAGAGATTTAAAAGGATTTTCATTTGGGTGAAAACTTATATTAATTAATGATTTTTTATTAGATCCTAAATAAGGAATTAAACCTGCCCGAATCAATGATGATTTGCCAGTGTCTGATGCTCCTAAAAGCAAGATTATATTATCTTTTTTTAAGCGATCACCCAGATTAACAATCCACTTTTCCCGACCAAAAAATTTGTCTTTATCTTTAATTTCAAAAGTTTTTATTCCTAAGTAGGGAGAGTCTGTTTTGAGTGGACGACAATAAATGTCCTCAAAATTACTGTCAGAAAAAAAGTCGTATTCAGAAATACATTGGACATTACACCCAATATTTATATCGCCTTCAGAACTGTTAACCATCTTATCTCCTTACCTTTGAACATCTCTGGCTAAATCTTTACCTCAGTTATAGTTCCTTGGCTAATCTTTGTAAGTACCTCAACAAAATTAATTACATATTCTCTTGTGAAGCTTTCTCTATCGCCGCCCTAGAAGTTTTGTAAATCCTATCCGTGAAAAATTAAGGTTTTAAATAGGTTTATTCAGCAAAATTACTTAAGTAACTTTCAAAAATATGTAGTAGCTTTATCCTAAAACACCGCAAATGACAAACGGGATGGAACTTTTTGATAACCTACACCTTGCTATGTTTAGTGGTAAAGGTGGAGTCGGAAAAACGACAATCTCCTGCACCTTTGCATGTCGTTGGGCGCAGAAATTTGCCAATGAGCAAATTCTTTTAATCTCAACCGATCCGGCTCACTCTCTTGGAGATGTCTTACAAGTTAGCGTTGATGACATTCCTCGTCCCATAGCGGAACTACCCAATCTACGAGTAAGGGCGTTGGATGCAAAGCGTCTACTACAAGAGTTTAAAGAACGTTATGGTCAGGTGTTAGAACTGTTAGTGGAGCGCGGTAGTTTTGTTGAAGGAGAAGACTTGTCTCCAGTTTGGGATTTAAATTGGCCTGGACTGGACGAGTTGATGGGCTTGTTAGAGATCCAACGCCTTTTTCAGGAGCAGCAGGTAGATCGAGTAGTAGTAGATATGGCTCCTAGCGGTCATACTCTTAACTTGTTTGGATTGATGGACTTTTTAGACACTTTCCTCCACTCTCTCGAACTATTTCAAGAAAAGCATCGGTATATTAGCAAGACCTTTGCTGGAAGTTACACACCCGATCGCGCTGACGAATTCTTGCAAACCCTGAAAGCTGAACTGTCGCAAGGTCGTCGTCTGCTTCAAGATCCCACCCATACTGCTTGTTTGTTAGTTGCGATCGCCGAACCAATGAGTTGGTTGGAGTCAAAACGATTCTTAGAAGCCTTACAAACCATGCAGGTTCCTTGCGGAGGATTGTTTGTCAACCAAATCCTTGCCAGTGCGACTGACGCAGATCGTTACCAGGAACAACAACCGCTCATCAGCCAGTATACGGCTCTTGCTAACGGAAAGCCGATGTTTATTGTGCCACAACAAGATGAGGAGCCTTTGGGGATTCTAGCCCTTAAGCATCTCATCAACCAAATCCATATTCCTCAGCTTGAACCACTATCTCCTGTTCATCTACTCCCAATTCAATGGCCTGAAAAAATTCCTCCTAGCTTTGGAGATTTTCTGACCCAAGGTCGTCGCCTGTTACTAATTGGCGGTAAGGGTGGAGTAGGCAAGACCACAGTAGCAGCTGCGATTGGTTGGGCTATGGCTCAACAACATCCCGATCGTAAAATTCGCATGGTTTCTATCGATCCAGCCCACTCCTTGGGTGATGCCTTTGGTCTGAGTTTAGGACATGAACCATATCAAATAACTGCCAATCTTCGAGGTCAGGAAGTAGATGGCGATCGCATTGTCGATCAATTCAGAGCCGATTACCTATGGGAACTAGCCCAAATGATGAGTGGCGAAACCCAAACAAGCGAATCTATCGAAATGGCCTATGCTCCTGTTGCCTGGCGCAAAATTGTCGATCAAGCTTTACCAGGGATTGATGAAATACTTTCCCTGTTAACAGTAATGGAATTGCTAGAGCAACAAGAAGAAGACTTGATTATTTTAGACACTGCTCCTACAGGTCATCTTCTGCGTTTTCTAGAAATGCCAACTGCACTAGCAGACTGGCTAGCTTGGATTTTCAAACTCTGGATCAAGTATCAAAATGTCCTTGGTCGTACAGAGTTTATGGGGCGTTTACGAACTTTGCGACAGCGCGTAGTCAAAGCCCAAAAAGTGCTAAAAGACCCACAACAAGTAGAGTTCATTGGGGTTACGCTTAACCAGGCTAGCGTACTTGCCGAACAACAACGCCTGTTCAAATCTATGCAAGAAATAGGTGTGAGCCAGAATTACCTTGTTCTAAACCGCTTTACTTCTACAGCAACCATTAATTGCGATTTTCCAGGTTTGACAATGGTTCGCTTACCAATGCTTCCTCGCTCAGTTCAGCCTTTAGAACGCATCCAAGCAGCAGCCGCCTGTTTATTTTAAAGGCTAATTAGACTAAATACTTTCATACCCAAAGAGAAA
This sequence comes from Nostoc sp. UIC 10630, assembly GCF_010747425.1. NCBI lineage: Bacteria > Bacillati > Cyanobacteriota > Cyanophyceae > Nostocales > Nostocaceae > Nostoc > Nostoc sp. UIC 10630. Next base: position 22,358 of record NZ_JAAGOG010000106.1, on the reverse strand, counting down.
TTTATTATGCATCGCACTCCAAACCGCAGACAAATTCCAGCCAAACTTAGCACCATGCCTCCTCAACGTTCTCAAGCAACAGCTTACTTAAATGCTTACAAAATGATGTTAGAGAAGGAGCGTTTAGAGGAGGAACTAGAGAAACTCGAAGCACGCCGACATCAGATTCAGCAGCGTCTTGCTATTTTAAACAGTCAAACAATTACTGAAGGGGACATGACCCATCAGCAAACAAATACTGACTTGGAGGACAAGACACCAAAATTCAAAACCTTAACATTGGAATACTAAAATTTTTATACCTTTTGTTTCATTTTTAGACAACAATGTAAATAGTATTTGAAATTCTTACAACTGCATTGATTTCTAAGGCTTTTATCCAAGAACAAGGTAATGGACGGCTCCGACATGAGGAGCAACTTGTTAGTGAAGAACTCAGAGCCAGAGGCATACTAATTACTTTTTATACCCAGAAACGTATTCAAAGGCGACAACTGGCACTTGATAATGAGTCTTTAGTTGTTGGTGATATGCCATGTATTTTAGGTGCAATCAAACAGCTTGGTATTCCAGAACCTGAGCCTAATGATTATCCTGCTTCACTGAAAAACTTCATGCACCGCCGGACATGGACATCTACCTTAGAACAGTTAGAAATAGAATTACGCAAAGGTAGATATGCGCCAACATTTGCTAAACCTGCAACACGCCGTAAACGCTTTACAGGTTATGTTTTTGAATCGGAATATGATTTGTGCCAAGTCTACGGAGTCTCACGCCAAGAGCCGTTGCTGTGTTCAGAAGTTGTATCTTGGGTAAGCGAGTATCGAATTTATGTGGTTCATTCACAAATTAGAAGCATTGATCATTATGATGGTAATCCCAATATTGTACTAGATATTGAAAAAGTTCTCTGTGCTATTCAAGCTTTAGACAATGCAGGAGAATCAATTGCTGGATATGCAATTGATTTCGGAGTTTTAGATTCTGGAGAAACTGCTCTGGTAGAAATGAATGATGGTTTTGCAATTGGAGCATACAAAATTGATAGAAAAAACTATACAGATATGATTGTGGCAAGATGGGAAGAGCTTTTAATGAGCGTCAAATAAGATGTAAACAGTCTAAAAATAACTTTTTATATACAGCTACAGGCTTAAAATCTGCGTTTAAAATGTGCCTTTAATTTGTAAGTAAAAAGTAAGAAAATCTAATGATTAGTCACTGTTAAACCATGATGACTAATTACTTCTTACTTCTATGAGGAGCGACCGCATACCTTGATTGCGCTGTCGAAGCAAGCAGATAGAATAACCATTTATCCCCAGTGAGTGGAAGCTTATCGTCCGGTTAAAAATATTTGCCTAAAATTAGTCAGATCGCTTCACAAGGAATGGAAAATCGACATCTAAAAGCCAATTCTCATCAATAAATTCTAGATTTTCATCATAAACAAGAACCAATTCGCCAAGTTTTTGAGCATTGCTACTTGCAGTTTTTCTATTATCAACAGCATCAGCTATGAGCAAAAACTTTAGTTGTAAAAAACGTTCTTCGTGAGTAACGCCTATTGAACTGCTAACTAATTCGGCTTCGAGAGTACGAGGTAACGTAATTTTCTCATAATATTCATCTTGTTCATCCCAATAGCCACGCACTTGATAATCACACTGGTCAAGATGTTCTTGAACAAGAAGATTAGCATCTAAACTTTGTAATATTTCAGTTAAATCTTGCCAAACTTGATGATTTTTTAATTCGAGCCTTGTCATAGTTATGTGGGTTTAATGTTCTGTTACCAAACCAGAGAAGTGCAATATACCATCAATGAATTTTGCATGAAATCGGCGGTCGCCACCTTTACCTAAGACTTTAGATTTCAAATCGTAGCCAGATTCTTGGGAAGCCACCAACCCAACATTACCGCGAGGAGGTACAAGCCCTTTCTCAATGGCTTTTAAATGTTTCCCCTTCCGATCATATTTTAATCCCAGCTTTATTTGTTCACTGCCAAATGAAACTAGCAGACCACTGATTGAAAGATATACAGTATCAGGTTGAATATCTGCCCAATTATCGGGTAAAGCTTCCATTAAATTAATACTTGTATAGTAGAAGCATAATTTACTTAAGTATAATAGCTAACAATATTTTTAAAATTAACGTGAGTCTCCAACGGAGGCGCACGTTAGTTAATAGGTTAATCTACAATGCTTGCTCGAATATCTTTTAAAGTCATCATTAGCGTTAATGTTTCTATTGGCGATGCTTGAAAACCACGTTTTAAATAAAAGTTTTTGGCTTCTTCATCTTTAGCGTGAACCAAAATACATCTAACACCAGCTATTTGAGATACTGATAAAATGCGTTTAATAGCATCTTTTAATAAACCAGACCCTATACCTTGTCCTTCCCATTTGGTATCTACAGCTAGCCTACCAATAAGCATACATGGTATAGGGTCTGGTGCGTTCCGTTTAGCTTTGCTAACAGCTGCTAAATGAGTTACAGAAGCTGTTGCTAAACAGTAATAGCCTATTACTTTATTTTCAACTGTTACTACAAATGTTCTGGCTGTATCCCCCTCATTTTTCAAAGCTCTCTCCTTCAGCCAGCTATTCAAGGCTTCTGATTTGGATTCAAACTCTGATACATCATGGTTTTTAGTAACAGGCTGAGGAGCATTGATCATTTTCCTTTGGTTTGTCATCAATCCCAAGGCGATTTAGCAGTTAAGAGTTTATGAATTTCTTCATTCGCTTTAGGTGGTGAGTCTAAAATAGCAAGGAATTCTTGATATTTTTCCTCATCTAATGCAAAAAAGGTTTTGTCACAGATGACTTTTTCAGCTTCTCTACAGGCTACCTCTAACATAAAGTCAGAACGGCTTTTACCAAGAATCGCAGCCGCATTGTCAATTAAATCCCGTTGTTGTTCTTGAACTCTAATATTAATTACTTGGTTACGACCAAGATTATCCATTTTAGAACGGGCAACCATTAGGTATCTTCCATGTTTATGTGTCAGATTAAACATTACCGAAGTAAAGTTGCAGCTTACTTCGGTAATGCTTAATATCTAATATAGAACATTTGTATATACAATGTCAATACATTTTATGTGTTATAGGACTTACGCAATAAACCTCTCAAACTCTTATTCCTCCGTGTCCTCTGCGTTCTCTGTGGTTCGATTTTCCGTGACTTGTGCGTAAGTCCTGTGTTAGTGAAAATGTCGGGAAATGACTCTTTTCCTGGCGTTGCTGAATCTAGGGATGAAATTGTACGTATTGAAATATAAAATTCCTTATCCTCTCTGCGTCTGGAGCGCGACGGACACTTTCTACCCTGCGGGTTCCGCGTTAGCGGTACAAGTCGGGAAACCCGCCCACAGAAGTGTCCTCCTCTGCGTGAGAAAAACCATCCCGCATTTATGCAACGCCCTATTCCTCCAACTCTGTTCCCTCCTGTTCTGCTTCCAGAATCGCTAATAAAAGAGCTTCTTCCTGAATTTCAAACTCTTCTTCAGGAATTTCTCCCATATCAAAAGCAAGTTGGAGTGCAAGAAGTTGCTTGCTGAGATTTTCTTTATCATCAATTTCAGTACTTGCTTGTTCTAAAATTTTTTCCCCAAGCCACGTTACCCCCATTAATGGGCCGGTAATCGGTAATAGTAAAAAGCGCAGAACCATATTGCTTTACACCTGAGTGGATTTATTAAAGGTATCCTTTCAAGACCGTAATCATGCTGATGACATAAATATTAAACATTACTAGTCTTGTGTTGATGCCAAAATGCGTTGGATTTGAGTCCAGTTAAGGCTAATTGACATCTGTATTTTATATTTGCAATGTAAAAAAAAATACTTTCGTATGACACATTACTATTTACGAGGTACTTAGAGTTTGACAACAGTATTAAATGCATCTCCCCAACGATTTGTCAATACCCCTGCTGTTCAACGCATCGCTCAACGTGCTTTACGCTATCTACAGTCAGGTTTTTCAATACATTTACGTGGTGCAGCCGGAGTCGGAAAAACTACTCTGGCAATGCATCTAGCTGATTTGCTCAACCAGCCGATCATCCTCTTATTTGGAGATGATGAGTTTAAAACCTCCGACTTGATTGGTAATCAATTAGGTTATACCCGCAAAAAGGTTGTTGATAACTTCATCCACAGCGTTGTCAAAGTTGAGGATGAAGTCCGACAACACTGGGTTGATGCACGATTAACCCTAGCTTGTAAAGAAGGATTTACGCTGGTTTACGACGAATTTAATCGATCGCACCCAGAGGTAAATAACGTTTTACTCTCCGTACTTGAGGAGAGGTTGTTAGTATTACCAACAAACCAACATCGAGCCGAGTATATCCGGGTTCATCCTCAGTTTCGGGCAATCTTAACATCAAATCCTCAAGAGTATTGTGGAGTTCATGCAACTCAGGATGCTTTGATGGATCGTGTTATTACCATTGATATGCCTACACCTGATGAACTGAGTCAGCAGGAAATTGTAGTTCATAAAACAGGTATAGATTCTGAGAAAGCAGAAGTAATTGTCCGCATAGTACGGACGTTTTGGAGTCGATCTAGCTCTGGACAGGGTGGTGGATTGCGTTCCTGTCTGATAATTGCCAAAATCTGCCACGAACACGAAATTTCCGTAAACCCTGGAGATCCTAGCTTCCAAGATATTTGTGCCGATATCCTGCTTTCTCGCACGAATCAACCTCTTATGGAAGCAACTCGGCTACTGGAAGAGGTTTTAAGTGAATTCTATCATCGTATAAATACTCAATCTCAGTCGTCAGAGATAATACCAAACAACCAAAATCAGATTGTATTGGAACAACGAGTACCTTACGAGCATGAAGTCTACAACTACCTGTGTAATTCTCCAGGAAGGCGTTTCTCTGAATTGGCAGTAGAACTAGGGATCGATCGCAGTCAAATTGTCGCTGCACTCAAGTCTCTCAGAGAGCAGGGAGTATTAGTACAAATGCAGGGCAATGCCGAGCCGCCAAGCATCTCACAGACAGTTGCTTTTGATTCTGGCCATTTAATAAACAAATGAGTACTAATACTAATCGGGGAGCGATCACTACATCAACTCAAGGTTCTACCTTGGCAGATATTCTAGAACGGGTTCTGGATAAAGGCATTGTTATCGCAGGAGATATTTCTATTTCCGTAGGCTCCACAGAACTGCTCAACATCCGAATTCGTTTGTTGATTTCTTCTGTTGATAAAGCCAAAGAGATTGGAATTAACTGGTGGGAGAGCGACCCCTATCTTAATAGTCAAACTCGCACCTTATTAGCAACTAATCAACAACTTCAAGAGCGTCTTGTCAGTCTAGAAACAGAACTGCAATCGCTCAAAGCACTCAATCCTATTAATCATCAGAATGCAGGCGATTAGCAAATCAAAAGGTTCCGATTCCGGTTTAGCACCGTTGTTACTGACGGTTGTTGAACTGATACGCCAACTCATGGAAGCTCAGGTGATTCGGCGAATGGATGCTGGCAACCTCAGCGACTCTGAGCTAGATCGAGCTGCCGAAAGCCTGCAACAGCTTGAACAACAGGTTGTTAAGCTTTGCGAGATATTTGATGTTGACCCAGCCGATCTAAATATTAACTTGGGTGAAATGGGAAATTTACTTCCCCAATCTGGAGGATATTACCCCGGTGAAACCTCTAGTCAACCTTCTATTCTAGAACTCCTCGATCGCCTATTAAATACGGGTGTGGTGGTTGAAGGTGACTTGGATTTGGGACTGGCTCAGTTAAGCTTAGTTCATGCCAAGTTAAGACTAGTACTCACTTCTAAACCCCTGTAACTTTTTTATCTACATTCTTCTTGGTAAGACATTCTTATGAGTTATGGCTTTTACATTTATGGAATTTTGACCTTGCCTTCTCCAGAAAACTTAAATTTACAGGGTTTAGATCGGCAACCTGTACAAATTAAAATTTTGGATGATTTTGCAGTCATCTACTCCGAAGCACAGCAAGAGCGTTATTTGGCCAGCCGTCGTAACCTGCTAAGTCATGAAAAAGTCCTTGAGGAGATCATGCAAGGAGGCGATCGCTATTTACTGCCAGTGCAATTTGGACTTTTGGTTTCCAGCTGGGAAACGGTTTCAGAGCAATTAATTCGTCCTCATCAAGAAGAATTGACGCAATTGCTTGCAAAGTTATCGGGTTGTCGAGAAGTTAGTGTCAAAGTTTTTTGGGATACCGAGGCAGAAATTCAGGGACTATTGGCAGAACACCCAAATCTCAAAACCGAAAGGGATAAACTAGTGGGTCAACCCCTGAGTATGGAGCGAGTAATCCAAATAGGGCAAACCATCGAACAGGGAATGAGCGATCGCAAACAAGGCATCATCGATGTATTTAAAGGCACGCTCAACTCCATTGCGATCGAAGTAGTAGAAAATACTCCTCAAATGGACACAATGATCTACAATTCAGCCTACCTAATTCCTTGGGAAGCAGAATCACAATTTAGCGAACACGTTGAAGCACTCGATCGTCAATTTGAAGACCGTTTGCGAATTCGCTACAACAATTTCACTGCCCCGTATAACTTTGCTCGTCTTCGATTAACAATTTCCAACTGATTAATTCCTTTCTCTGTTGAATAGCAATAAAAATTGAGAATGAAAAATTATTGAAACTTTTAATTTTTTGGGAAATTAAATTTTCTCTACCTTTTATTTAAGAGGATGTTTGAAAAGTCCTCTTGTCGATAGCAAAACGTTATAGATCCCCCTAAATCCCCCTTAAAAAGGGGGACTTTAATTCCGGTTCCCCCCTTTACAAGGGGGGTTAGGGGGGATCTAAAAGTGCCCAAAATCACAGTAAAACACTTTTCAAACAACCTCTAAGTAAAATCAATGGACGACATATTTAAAGGATTTGAACACCTATTAGAAATTGCCAAAGCTTTAGAAGAAAAAGCAGAGAAAGGCGAGTTAAAAACTTCTATTCAAATTCGCTCTCATAATCTCAGTAGTATTCCCCGGCAAGGCAATATTCCCAGAACAAATAATTCCAGCCGAGTCAGATCCAATTCCACCGTTGGCACTACACCAATGGATGATGCTGATGTCACCCCCCCATCAGATCGGACGAACTCAAAAACTTCTTGGCAAGATGTCGGCGGCTTGGCTGATGTTCTCCAAGAAATCAGAGAGTTAGTCGAAATTCCACTTAAACGTCCAGATTTATTGGTGAAATTAGGGTTAGAGCCTCCGAGTGGAGTTTTGCTCGTTGGCCCGCCCGGTACGGGAAAAACTTTAACAGCCCGTGTTTTGGCAGAAGAGTTAGAGTTAAACTACATTGCCATCAATGGCCCAGAGGTGATGAGCAAGTATTACGGGGAAGCAGAAGCTCGTTTGCGAAGTATTTTTGAGAAAGCAACTCGTTCTGCTCCCTGCTTGATATTTATTGACGAAATTGACAGCCTTGCCCCAGATCGCAGCCAAGTGGAAGGTGAAGTTGAAAAAAGACTAGTGGCGCAGTTGCTTGGGTTAATGGATGGGTTTGCCAAAACCGAGGGCGTACTTGTATTAGCGGCAACAAATCGTCCCGATTATCTCGATCCGGCACTGCGTCGTCCGGGACGCTTTGATCGCGAAGTTCAGTTTCGGGTTCCCGATCGCAATGGACGATTGGAAATTCTGACGATTTTGACAAATGCCATGCCCTTGGAGACTTCGGTTAATTTAGGAGCGATCGCCGATTTGGCTGTCGGTTTTGTCGGAGCCGATATCAAAGCTCTTTGTCAAAAAGCAGCCTACATTGCCCTTCGTCGTCAAGTCCCCTCGCTCAACAGTCCCGTTCCTGAGAACATGACTATCGTACAGCAGGATTTTCTCGAAGCAATTAAGGAGATAAAACCCTCAGTTCTCAGGGATGTAGCAGTTGAAGTACCAAGTGTCAGTTGGGATGACATTGGTGGATTGGATGATGTTAAACAAAAACTTCAAGAATCTGTAGAGGGCGCACTTCTTTATCCCGAACTATACGAGCAAACCAAAGCCAAGCCTCCGCGTGGGATTCTGTTGTGGGGACCGCCGGGAACGGGAAAAACATTACTGGCAAAAGCGATCGCTTCCCAGGCTAGAGCCAATTTTATTGCTGTGAATGGCCCGGAATTACTTAGCCGATGGGTAGGTGCAGCAGAACAAGCAGTCAGAGAACTCTTTCGCAAAGCTCGGCAAGCAGCTCCTTGCGTTGTGTTTATAGATGAAATTGATACCCTGGCACCAGCACGGGGACGATTCACTGGTGATTCTGGAGTTAGCGATCGCGTTGTCGGTCAACTGCTCACCGAACTCGATGGGTTGCATGAATGCCCGAAAGTACTGTTAGTAGGAGCAACCAATCGTCCAGAAGCGCTCGATCCTGCCTTGCTCAGAGCGGGAAGATTGGACTTACAGATAAAAATCGATCTGCCAGATCGAGCCAGCCGATTAGCGATTTTAGGAGTTCACAATCTAGATCGTCCCTTCGTTGATGTCGATTTAGAAACCTGGGCGACAGTTACCGAGGGTTGGAATGGGGCAGACTTGGCTTTGTTAAGCAATCAAGCTGCCTTAAGCGCCATTCGTCGATACCGCGCCCAAGGATTGACTGACTCCAGCTTGATTCAGATTACAAATGATGATTTCCAGGTTACATACCAAATGCTTGCTAATCAGCATCAATCTGAATAGAGGGCAGAAGGCAGGAAGACTCCTGCCTCATCCCAACTACAAATATTTACGCCGTTATACTTATGTCAATATATGTTTATGCTCTTCTAGTCCCGATCGCATCACCGCTTGTTCTACCTTTAGGGATGGAAAGGAATATTGAACTAGTTTACTCTTCTGGTTTAGGTGCGATCGTAGAGCCGGAAATCTCACTGGAGGCAATACAGGCAACGGATGAGCGTTTACTTCAAGCTGTATTAAACCACGATCGCGTAATTCGAGAACTTTTTCAACAAACTCCCCTTCTTCCCCTGCGCTTTGGGAGGGGTTTTACCTCGCAAGAAAAACTGCTGAATCATCTAGAAAAGCACCAAGAGCAATATCTAGAAGCCCTAACTCAGCTAGCAGACAAAGTTGAGTACACTTTAAAATTGACACCCTGTGATTTACTTGACGATTCTGACAATATTGATGCCAAGGGAAAAGCCTATTTATTAGCTAAGAAACAACGCTACCAAACACAGCAAGCATTTCAAGCACAACAATGCGAACAGTGGGAACTCTTGAACCAGTTAATTCTCAAAACATATACAAATGTTATCTGTGAAACTCGACAGTCAGATGTGCGGCAAATCCACTTTTTGGCACAGCGCAACGATTCAACGGTCAGTACGCAGCAGTTTTCCCTCTGGCAAGTACAATGCTCGCACTGGCAATTAGCACTCAGCGAACCTCTGCCACCTTATCATTTTCTCAAAAACACTCTCATATAAATTCATAAAAAATAATATTTATAACTTTTCCAGAAAAAATAAAGATGAGATGATTTTTTCTTGAATTTTTGTCTAAAAAAAATATTGTTAACTTTTTAATATTTTTTTATTTTCTTATATTTATCTTATATTTTTGGGAACACTAAACTCAGGAAGAATAAAACACATTGTGTAAGTTTTACCTACTGCTCAATCAGAGCAGAATTAAATCAATAATTAGAGTTGTGAGAGCAAAATAAAATGGCTGTTGAAAAAGTTAACTCATCTTCAAGTCTGGCTGAAGTTATTGACCGCATTTTGGACAAAGGAATTGTAGTTGATGCTTGGGTACGTGTTTCTTTAGTTGGTATTGAACTGCTATCAATAGAAGCTCGGATTGTAATTGCTTCAGTTGAAACTTACTTAAGATATGCCGAGGCAGTTGGTTTAACATCTCAGGCTGCTGTTCCATCTGCTGCTTAACACCAGATTATAAAAAGGGAGTCTTCATGGCTCCTATTTAATATTTCTAGTTAACAAAATAGGAGATTTCAGCTGATGGCTCTCAAGAATTTATGGGAACAAGAGCGATTGCAGCGATTGCAAATAACTGCTGAACGCCGTCAAAAAGTTAACCAGTGGAAACAGCTAACTCAAAAAGAATTGCAGCTGCAAGCAGATTTGCTTCATCAAGAATTGAGCAGTTTTGTTACCAGCCTTGACAACAACAGAAAGTTACAACAGCAGCAATTTCAGCAAGAGATTCTAGAGCGGCAATTGGAAATATTGCAAATAAAAACAGATGTCTCGCAACGCCAACAAGAATACCGCCAACAGCGTTCAGCAAAGGCTCAGGCATTATTCCAAAACTTGCAAAATTTCCGGGCAATCTTACATAACAGTGTTTGGGACGATTACAGTCCCGAACAACCAGTTCCCCCAACTCCTGTTAAAGAAGAGAAATCAGTTGTAACAGTTCCAAAATGGTCAATCTCCCGTTCTGCAATTAAAGCCACTGGTTTTCGTACTTCCGTCAATACCATAGCTAAGAAAGTGCCTGTCTTGAATGCGGATACTGCTAAATCTAAAGTGCAGCAATACATTCAGCAAGCTGAAGGAGCTACTCTAATAGAAATTGAAGAGGTGATCGGCTTAAGCCGGGTGCAAACGATAGATATCCTGCGCTCCTTGATCAAGCAAGGGGTACTGGAACAACGCGATCGCCAATACTTTATTCGACAACAAGCAATTTCTTGACAAACTTAATTCAAGCTCATTTTTTGTATTTGCAGACTAGCTGTTGGGCGATCGCTTGTCTCTCTCGCCTTAAGCAGCAGAGTACAAAATCGATAAGCATTAAAGCTGGTCTATGCTTTGTAGTATTCAACATTTCCATCTTTTTCCCGTCTGTATTGCAACTACATTTGTACAAGCAATTTGCTCAGTAGATGTAACATGGCAACAAGTTAACCTATTAATAATTAGTTAACCTATTAATAATTAGAAAAAGAGCTTAAATCTTTGTTCAAGCTTCCGGCTTTGAACTTTAAAAATATCCGGTTGCAAAGGGATATAACAAGCTGGGGTAGCTCAATCAAGGTTTTTAACTGTGCTATTGGCGATCGCACGATGAAGTTAGTAAACTGGATTGTTTGAGCAATTTTAATGTAAATCCAAAACTCAAGATATATAAGGAGGTGCGATCCATTGTGAATCAATTGATCGAGCAACTTCAAATTAAATTATTTACAGGCAGGCTGAATCTTGAAGCAAGGGATGGGCCGACTTGGACGCTATATTTTCGTTTAGGACGATTAATTTGGCAGGCTGGCGGTTCTAATGCCGATGAGCGATGGCGACGACACTTGTTGCGGTACTGTTCTAATGTGGATGTGACACAGTTGGAGCAGCTTGTTTCTCCCCAAGAAAATTATCGCGAGTATTCCATTCTTGCTAAGTTACGAGAACAAAAATTAATCGAACAACAACAACTTGTGAGCTTGATTGCAAGCTCAATAGCTGAAGTCCTGTTTGATATAATGCAGTACATTGAAGCCAAAAGAAATAGCGACAATCCAGCAGGGCAGTTGTCACATACTACCGTTGTTGGTGAAGTTCCAGGGGTTCTCCTAGCTGTAATACCAACAGAGGAAGTTTTGAAACGGGCTACACAAGCCTGGCAAGAATGGCGAGATGCAGGACTGGCAACCTACTCGCCCAATTTATTTCCGATAATTCAAAAAATTGAGCTACTTCAAGGACAAGCATCCTCTAAACAGATTATTGCTCTAGTTGATGGAACAAAAACTTTACGAGGTTTAGGGCAAAAAAGCGGTCGGGATGTCTTAGCTTTGACTCGGTTATTGATGACATTGGTAAAAACAGGGGCGATCGTTTTTTCACCCACCCCAAAGCTCAGGCAGGTTGGGATTAGTAAAGAAACTGGCAACCCGTCCAGTGCAGTTAATAATTCCAATTCTTCACTAAAGACAGAAGAGGACACTGTTTTACAAGTTGCGCCCAATTTCAACAAAGTTGCTCCCCCAGCGACTAGTAAAGAAGTTTTCACTCCGTCCAGTGCAGTTAATAATTCCAATTCTTCACTGAAGACAGAAGAGAAGACTATTTTACAAGTTGGTCTCCCAGCAGCTAGTAAAGCAATTATTGATGTCTCAAGACCTTTAGTAGCCTGTGTGGATGATAGTCCAATGATCTGTCGCAGTTTGGAGGAAATTCTCACCCATCAAGGTTATCGCTTTGTTGGCATTCAAGATTCCTTGACGGCAGTTTTAAATCTAATTAAAAGCAAGCCAGACTTCATTTTTTTGGATCTTTTGATGCCAAAAGTAAATGGCTATGAAATTTGTTCTCAAATCCGTAAAACTCCAAGTCTCAAAAATGTGCCGGTTGTCATCTTAACGGGGAAAGATGGAATAGTAGATCGGATGCGAGCAAAATTAGTAGGAGCAACTGACTTTTTGGGTAAACCTGTAGAAGCAGACAAAGTACTCAATGTACTTCACAAGTATTTAAGTGTTTAGGTTGAAGCGGTAGTCATGCCAGTGGCTCTCCTACATCCATTTTCAAAACAGCTATTCATACCCAGTTTTGGCACAACCAAGTATGAAAATTATTAAACCTTCTTTCTGCCTCCTGCCTCCTGCCTCCTGCCTTTTACTCTCTTGTTAATTCATTTGTCGCAATAATTTGTCAAATTCTAAATTAAATAGTTAGGAAAAAATGAAAAAAGTTCTTTTAGTTGAAGATAGCCTCACAGAATCCGAAAAGATGACACGTTACCTAGAACAAGGAGGATATTCAGTTTATGAAGTTCGCAGTGGTGAAGAGGCTCAACTCAGGTTGAAACAACAAAAACCTGATTTGATTTTACTGGATTTGATTTTGCCAGGTCAAAGTGGATTTGAGTTCTGCCGCAAGTTGAAAGCCGATCCGACAACAAAAGGAATCCCGGTAGTGATTTGCTCAACTAAAAACACAGATGTTGATAGAACTTGGGGCAATATGAGTGGTGCCGATGGCTATTTAGTCAAACCTGTAGATGAAAATACCTTGCTCCAGACTGTTAATAAATTTATTCGCTAAAGGAAACTAGGGCAATGGTACAGGGCAATGATAGCTTTAGAGAGCTACCCATAAATAGCCAATTTCGACTTGAAAACTCTCCTCAAGGAAACAACCAGAGGTTTTTAAGATTTCCGTTGAATGGAAAGGTAAATGGGTTACTCCCATTAGCTGATTTACGGGGAGTAATTCAGGTTGCGCTGACCGAGATTTTGCCAGTACCGCAAGTAGCAGAATTCTTGTTAGGCATCATGAATTGGCGGGGAGAAGCGATCTGGATTCTTGATTTAGCAGCTTTGTTGGGAGCAACACACTGGTGTCGGCGAGAAAGTGTGCGTAACTCTGGCATGGCGATGCTTGTTCAAGTCCAGAATCAAACCGTCGGGCTGTTGGTGGAGCAAGTCAATACTATTGAAGTTCACGATCCCCAAGAGCGGTTAGCGATTTCGACATCGATGTTACCTGGCCGACTAGGCTCGTTCTTACAGGGTTACTTTGTGGATTCTCAAGGTAGCCCTTTGATGTTACTTGACACCCATGTTGTGATTCAAGCCCTTCAGCCTCTTTAACACTAGACCTCTTGCAAAAATAGTTTTGCACTCTTGGGGGAAAGGGTAAAGGTAAAAGGGCAAGGGTTTTTTCTTATCCCTTTACCCTTTCCCCCTTACCCTTTTCCCGACTTCTGCAAGAAGTCTACTTATTAACTCCGACAACCTTCATAGCAAGAAAGATCATGGTAGCGCAACACAATCTTAGACCGAGCCAACCTCACTCAAATCCCAGCAACGGTTATAAGGAAACCGATAACGGGCATACCGTTGATGCACCAGCAAAACAGCAAATCACCTCCGCTCTAGAAGAATTGCGAACAGAACTGGATCAAGCTGATTGGGTGGAAACAGGGCCATTGCGAGAGAGAATTCGCAAGTTAAAAGAACTGCTAAGTGTGTTGCCATATCAAGACGGAGGAGATGGATTAGAGGTAGAGCAAGTACAGGCGATCGCTAGCAAAATCCGCCAATTTTCCGATCTAGATACATTGCTGGCTACTGCTGTCATGGAGATACAAAGCGCCCTGCAAGCCGATCGTGTGGTGCTGTATGAGTTTACGAATCCGACGCTGGGGATAGTTGCTGCGGAGGCGATGAGGGATGGCTTTACGCCAATGCTGAAGGAAAAACTGCCCGCCGTCACTTTTGGGTTAGGTTCTGCCAAGCTTTACCAACAAGAAAAATTAGTTGCGATCGCGGATACCTACACTGCTGGCTTGTCTCCTTACCAAAAGCAGTTAATGGAGCGGTTTCAGGTAAGAGCTTGTTTGAGTTTGCCGATCTTAGCAAAAGATGGGGTTTGGGGTTTGTTGGTAGTACAGCAATGCACAGCTGCTCGCCAGTGGCAGAATGCTGAAATTCAGTTACTAAAATTAATCGAGCAGGAATTAGAAGCGCAACTGCAAGTTGCCGTGATTCAGGCTACGTTGCAACAAGAAGTAGAAAAAGACCAAATCCTGGTCGGTGTAGCGAATAAAATTCTCCAGTCCAAAGATTTGGATACCATCTTTCGCGTTGCCACCCAAGAAGTAAGACAGTCACTAAAATGCGATCGCGTGGCAGTTTATCGTTTCCAGCCAGATTGGAGTGGGGAATTTATCGCTGAATCTGCTGGAGCTGAGTGGGTTTCTCTATTAGAAGAACAGCGAAACAACCCAGCAATTGTCAATAACGTTAACTATTGCAGTGTGAGGAACCTTGCAGACGAAGGAGGATTGGTTGGGACAACAGGGCGATCGCACAGTGCAGATAGCTACATTCAGCATAGCCAAGGCAAAAATTTCCATCGCGGACAGATTTATCGAGTCACTAATGATATCTACAGTGCTGGTTTTTCTGACTGCTATATCAAAATTTTAGAAACCTATCAAGCCAAAGGATACATTATTGTTGCTATCTTCCAGGGAGAAAAGTTGTGGGGCTTGCTCGCTGCCTATCAAAATTCTCAGCCTCGTCAGTGGAAAGATAGTGAAGTTCGCCTAATGGTGCAGGTTGCAACTCTGTCTAGTATTGCGATTCAACAGGTGCAATATCAGCAACAACTTTATCACCGCTCTGAGGAGTCAGCCAAACTTGTGGAACGAGAACGCACTGTTTTCGGCATCATTGAAAAGATTGGGCAAGCAACCGATCTTCGCACCCTTTTCCGCATTACCACCCAAGAGTTGCGGCGATTTTTAAAATGCGATCGCGTTGTCGTTTATCAATTTCATCCAGACTGGAGTGGAGAAGTGATCGCGGAATCTGTGGCTGCTGGTTGGTCGTCACTGTTGGAGATGCAGGAACAAGACAGCATTTTAAAAACAGGTCTGA
The DNA here is from genome assembly GCF_010747425.1 of Nostoc sp. UIC 10630. Taxonomy (NCBI): domain Bacteria; kingdom Bacillati; phylum Cyanobacteriota; class Cyanophyceae; order Nostocales; family Nostocaceae; genus Nostoc; species Nostoc sp. UIC 10630. The sequence continues at coordinate 6,950 of NZ_JAAGOG010000106.1, read as the reverse complement.
TGTCTTCAGAACGTTGTAATGTTAAGGACTATGGCTCCCCTGTTAAACCTGATGCCGATACCTATCTGAAGGAAACCCAGGGTGGAGTGTACACCAAAGGAACGCGCTTTCGTAAAGTCAACGATATTTATGCTGCTGGTTTTTCACCTTGCTATTTAGAAACATTAGAGAAGTTCCAAGCCAAAGCGTACATCATTGTTCCCATCTTCCGCGCTGGTAATCTTTGGGGTTTGTTAGCAGCCTATCAGAATTCTGATGTTCGGAAATGGACTGAGGAAGAAATCGGTGCTTTGTTGCAGATCGGCGAACCGTTGAGCATTGCCCTCCAGCAAGCTGAATATATCGAACAGCTACGATTAAAAAATATCGAAATGACACAAGTAGCTGAAGTAGAACACGCGATCGCCCGAATGACGGAGAGAATGCTTCATTCCCAACACCCAGAAACAATTTACCGCACTACCTTGGCAGAATTGCGGCAGTTGTTCAAATGCGATCGCCTAGCAATCTATCGCTTCAACTCTGACTGGAGTGGTGAATTTATTGCTGAATCTGTCGGAAGTGACTGGGTGCCTTTGGTTGGTCCCGATATCAAGACCGTATGGGAAGACGAACACCTACAGCAAACCGAAGGCGGGCGCTATCGCAACAATGAAACTTTTACCGTCAATGATATCTATACTGTTGGCCATGCCCAGTGCCACATCGACCTATTAGAGCAGTTCCAGGCTAAAGCCTACACCATCGCCCCTATTTTCGCTGGAAACAAACTTTGGGGTTTGTTAGGAGCTTACCAAAATAGCGGTCCGCGCCAGTGGAATTCCGAGGAGGTGCGATTGCTGACCAAATTGGGTATTCAGTTGGGTTTAAGCGTGCAGCAAGCCGAGTACATCGGAGAACTGAAAACGAAGAATGCAGAGTTGGCGCGGGCAGCAGAAGAGGAACAGGTGCTGACAGGGATGGTGGAAAAAATTCGCCAAGCTCAAGAGGCAGATACAATTTTCCTGAATGTGCTGCCAAGTTTACGCAAACAACTACAGTGCGATCGCCTAGCAGTATTTCGCTTTCATCCCGACTGGAGTGTGGAATTTATTGCCGAATCCGTAAAAGATCAATGGCTGTCTTTAGCTAGTTCCGACATCAAAACGATGTGGATGGACGATCACTTACAAGAAACTCAGGGCGGACGCTATCGCAATCATGAAACCTTTGTTGTCAATGATATTTACACTGTCGGTCACGTTCAGTGCTACCTAGAGATATTAGAAAAAATCCAGGCCAAAGCTTACGCGATCGCTCCGATCTTTGTTGGAAACAAACTTTGGGGCTTTTTAGGAGCATACCAAAATACTGGCCCTCGGCAGTGGAAATCCAAGGATGTGCAACTGTTGCGAAAAGTAGCTGTGCAAATGGGTATAGGCTTGCAACAGGTTAGGTATATCGAACAGCTCAAGAAGAAGAATGCAGAGTTAGCGCGAACCGCAGAAGGGGAACGAGCATTGACACGGCTGGCAGAAAAAATCCGCCAAGTTCAAGAGCTAGATACGATTTTCCGCAATGCCTTACCAGAATTGCGATCGCATTTGGAATGCGATCGTCTAGCCGTGTATCGCTTCAATCCAGATTGGGGTGGGGAGTTTATTGCCGAATCCGTAAGTCGGGAATGGGTGGCTTTGGTTGGCCCCGATATCAGGACTATATGGGAAGACGAACACCTACAACAAACCCAAGGTGGACGCTATCGCAACAACGAGACATTTGTAATCAATGACGTTTACACTGCTGGTCATGCCCAGTGCCACTTGAAAATTCTAGAGCAATTCCAGATTAGAGCCTATATCATCACCCCGATTATTGCCGGAAACAAGCTCTGGGGTTTGTTAGGAGCTTACCAAAATAGCGGGTCGCGGCAATGGCAAGATAATGAAGTCAACTTGGTAACGAAAATCGGCACGCAGTTTGGGGTTGCCGTCCAGCAATCGCAATACTTACAACAAACCTTAACCAAGAATGAAGAACTGATCAAACTGGCAGAACGGGAAGTAGCAAACGCCCGATTTTCTTATCGCCTGCCAAGTCGGTTAACAGAGATGGCTCAAAGTCATAGTAATGTTCTGGAATTTGTCCAGTTTGCCACCCACGAACTTCGTCAACTGCTGAAAGTAGATCGAGTTGGAGTTTATCGTTTTGAGCCTGATTGGTCTGGAGAATTTGTCGTTGAGTCTGTGAATGGAGATTGGCCTAAGCTTGTGGGAACTAGCCTTGCCAGAGTTAGAGATACCTATCTCCAGTACAACCAAGGAGGGCGTTATGCCCGCAAAGAAAGTTTGCGGGTTGACAATATATATACTGTCGGTCATGACGAATGTCACATCCAATTGTTAGAACTGTGGGGAACTAAAGCCTACATGATTTCTCCGATTTTTCAAGAAAATCGGCTCTGGGGGTTGATGGGAGTTTATCAAAATAGCGCATCGCGCCAGTGGGAGCAATCCGAGGAGGATGTTCTCAACCAAGCCAGTGTCCAGATTGGTCTTGCCCTCAATCTTGCAGACTACCTAACACAGGTGCGTATTCAAGAGCAGCAACTAGCAGAAGCAGCAGAGCGCGAACGCACCGCCCGCGAAAAACTCCAACAAGGAGCAATACGCGTTCTCATGGCTTTGGAACCATCCTTCAGAGGCGATCTTACCGTTCGAGCGCCCCTATCTGAAGATGAAATTGGGACGATCGCCGATGGTTACAACACTACGATCCAAAGTTTGCGAGATTTAGTGCGACAAGTGCAGATTGCTGCTGGCAAGGTGAGTGAAAATTCCAGTAATAACACTACCTCAGTAGTAAAACTATCTGACCAAGCTCAACAGCAAGCAGAACGGCTCGAACATGCTCTGGAACAATTACAAATGATGGTAACTTCCACCCAGATAGTCGCTGCTGATGCTCAAAAAGTCGGACAGGCGGTGCAAAGAGCTAATAACACCGTCCAAGCTGGTGATTCCCTGATGGAAAGAACCGTAGATGGCATTTTGGAGATTCGGGAAACCGTGTCGGAAACAGCGAAGAAGATTAAACGCCTTGGTGAAGCTTCTCAGAAAATCTCGAAAGTAGTGAGTCTGATTGAAAACTTTGCCACTCAAACCAATTTGCTGGCACTCAATGCTGCCATCGAGGCTACCCGTGCCGGAGAGTATGGCAAAGGCTTTGCGGTGGTTGCAGATGAAGTTCGTTCCCTGGCTTATCAGTCCGCTAGTGCCACCACAGAAATTGAGCGACTCGTGCAAGAAATTCAAGCTGGCACCAACGAAGTTACCGAAGCAATGGAAATCGGGATTAGCCAAGTTGTTCAAGGCTCGAACTTGATCGATGAGACTCGTCATTCCCTAAGTGCGATCGTGGTAGCTACCAACGAAATTGGTGGACTGGTACAAGGAATTACCCAAGCAGTTTCCCATCAAAGTCAGCAATCCCAGATGTTGACAGAGGCGATGATGGATGTTTCGGCGATCGCCCGCAAGACTTCAGAAAGTGCCATCCACATTTCCGAGTCTTTTGAGGAACTACGGATGACTTCACAACAACTGGAAACCAGCGTTAGCCAGTTCAAAGTTGACTAAGTAAGTCGTGGTGAATATTTGTTCTCAGGATAAGGCAGAGGGGCAGAGGGGCAGAGGGGCAGGGGAGAAACAACTCTCCTCTGCTCCCCTGCCTCCCCTGCTCCCCCTGCCTTAACAGATAAATCTCCTTGACACCAAGCGTATTATGAACCCCGATCCCAGTAATCAAGAGCAGGCTTTTCTTGCGGAAGCGGCAGAGTTATTGCAAACCATTGAGCAGAATCTGATCGGTCTACTTGATGAAAAAACAATAGAAAAAGTTCATGCCTTGATGCGAAGCGCCCATACTATCAAAGGGAGTGCTGCCAGTGTTGGGCAAGAAACTATTCAGACAATTGCCCATCATTTGGAAGATGTATTCCAAGCGTTATACGCTCCAGAATTAGAAATCGATCCAGAATTGGGTGCTTTGCTTCTAGATGCTTATGAGTGCCTGCGAACTCCATTGAGTGCTGCCTTGATGGGCTTATCCTGCAATGAGGCAGAAATACTCGATCGCACTGCCTCAATTTTCGCCCAACTCCAACATAAACTAGGCGACTTTTTTGGTCGTGAGGCTCCGCTTCCCAGTTCGGAAGAACTTGGCTTTGATGTGGTAGAGTCAATCTTTTCCGGGAGTGTACTCCAGGATTTGCAACAGCTTGAAACTGACATTCAAAGCCAAGATCCGCAACAAATTCAAACAACACTCAACTCCCAAGCCGAATTTTTTGTCGAACTAGCAGCATCTTATGGCTTATCTGGATTGGAAGAAATTGCCCAGGCGACCCTAAACGCGCTCAAAGCACATCCAGATAAAGTATTGCAAATCGCTCAGGCGGCTTTAGAAAATTTTAAAGCGGCTCAAGCAGCAGTACTTACAGGCGATCGCACTCAAGGAGGAGAGATATCTCCACAATTGCGAGAATGGGCAATGCTCACTACTCCTGTCCAAGAACTGCTTGGGCAGCCAGTTGCGATCGCTGCCCAACCAATACAAACAACTACGACTGAGAATCAGCCATCTCCCCTCCTCAGTGCCAGCGAAGCGGAATCAATTTGGTCGTTTTTCCCGAGGCGGACTGATAACTCCCTACCGAAAACACCGGAGGTACTAGCACCTATTTCTCAGGATTCGGTAGTAGCCCCCTCTGCCATAGAGCGGATTTTACAGTCAATCTGGATCGGAGATCCACAGACATCCTGCCGATACTCAGACTCAGATCGGCCAGCCTCTCCACCACCACCAAGCCTCCAGGCTCAGTCATCGGCATCACTTCCCAGTATCCGAGTAGCGATAGAACAGCTCGATCGCCTCAGCCATACAATTGGGGAATTGCTAATCAGCGAAAACCAACAAAACCTGCAATCTAACCACATCCACAAAGCAGCTCAAGACACTCTACTACAGTTTTTGTACTGTCAACAACAACTTAGTAAAGTTTTTACTTGGTCGGATCGACATCTGCTGCTTCCCGAACGCAAGCAGCGACATATACATGGATCTCCACGAGTTATCTCTGCTACCGAGGCACAATCCAATTTTGATGCCTTAGAAATGGATAACTATAGCGAGTTGCACATTCTCCTGCAAAATCTTACAGAAGACATGGTGCAATTAGGAGAACAGATTGAGGCTGTTAATGGCTTAGTTCAGCAATCTCGCTTCAGTCTCGGAAAGCGCAAGCAACTGCTTTCAGGAGCGCAGGAAGATTTGCTGCAAGCCAGAATGGTTCCACTGGGAACAGTGTTGAATCGATTACCCCGGCTGCTGCAACAGATGGTAGCAACTTATCATAAGCCTGTTGAACTCAAGCTTGGCGGTACGAAGGTACTGGTGGATAAAGCCATTTCTGAGCAGCTATACGATCCCTTGCTGCACATGATTCGCAATGCCTTCGATCACGGCATTGAACCGGTAGAAACCCGCCGCCAGCAGGGTAAACCAGAAACCGGAACAATTACAATTCAAGCCTATCATCAAGGCAACCGCACTACTATTGAGGTACGGGATGATGGTCAAGGCTTAAACTGGGAATCCATTCGTCAACGAGCTATAGAAAAACACCTGCTGACTCCCGAACAAGCCGCCTACGCCTCAGAAGACCAACTGGCAGATTTATTATTTGAACCAGGCTTTTCTACCGCCAAGCAGGTTGGTGAGTTATCAGGCCGTGGTATCGGCTTAGATGTTGTTCGCACTCAATTGCAAGCTTTACAAGGTTCGATTGTGGTGCGATCGTTTTCAGGGCAGGGAACCACCTTCATGCTGCAATTGCCCCTGAGCTTGACAACAGCACGCTTGCTCGTTTGTCAATCTCAAGGTATTACTTATGGCTTGCTCTCTGAAGGAGTTAGCCAGGTTTTATTACCGCAGCCAGAGCAGATTCAAGTCCAGCAATCTTTACACGGGCAAGGCAGCCAAAAATTCTGGCAGTGGGGAGAAGGGCAAAGTCAGCAACTAGTTCCCATCCGCTCGCTTGCGAATTTGCTGGATTACAAATATCCTTTATTCACCCAAGACCACAATTTAAACCTAAGTCCTTTTCCAGTCAAACAACGGAACACCGTTGAACCTCTGCTGCTGTTGGAAACAGAGCATCAATACCTGTGTTTGCAAGTCGATCAGATTTTAGTCGAGCAGGAATTAGTAATTAAATCCCTCGGCAGAGTCCTAACTTTACCTAGTTACATCCAAGGCTACAGCGTGTTGGGCAATGGTAGTCTTACCCTAATCGTTGACCCGTTGGAGTTAGTTCGGCAAACTTGGGAGACAGATATGATGCCGACTTCCCCGGCATCAAGTCTTACAACTAAACTATTGCCCGCGCCTGAGCCTGTTCTTGCTCTAGAGGGGCAGCAATCCCAGCTAACTACGCAACCGCAACAACAGCCGATGGAAGTCAATACAGCCGTTGCTCAACCTAACCGACTGATGGTGTTAGTGGTAGAAGATTCAGTTGTACAAAGGCAAAGTTTGGTGCAGACGCTCCAGAAAGCCGATTATCAAGTGTTGCAAGCAGGCGATGGTCGAGAGGCGATCGCTCAATTGGTGCAACACAGTGATGTCGATCTAGTGATTTGTGACATTGAAATGCCGCGTATGAATGGATTTGAGTTTTTAGAACACCATCGCCAAGACGAGCGTTTGTCCGGGATTCCTGTGGTGATGCTGACTACTCGTAGCGGCCAGAAGCACCGCCAATTAGCTTTAGCTCTAGGGGCGAAAGCTTACCTGACCAAACCCTATTCAGAACAGAGCTTTCTAGCCGCGATCGCTGAATTGGTTAATGGGTAAAGGGGAAAGGGTAAAGGGGAAAGGAATGAAGAAATTTACCTTTCCCCCTTCCCCTT
>NZ_JAAGOG010000105.1:0-28129 GCF_010747425.1 Nostoc sp. UIC 10630 | reverse complement strand
GTACTTATACCTTCTGAAAGGTCTAATTAGAGGACATTGCAAGAGAAGTTCAATAAAATCACATCTCTTTACTACATATATAAAACTTAATAAATTCCATATCACCTTTCCAAAGTCTAAGTTGGTTTGACGCTAATGAAAATAAATAAGATTTCAAAAGCGAAAAAATAGACATATCTATCAAAAAATCGTTCATATACTCCTTTGCTAAAGATTGAGTAAGCTTAACGAAGAAGCAGCTTCTGCAATACGGTTTATCTGTAAGAGCGGGTTTAACAAGATATTTTATGATCCCGGTTAATCCCGCCCCTACTTTCAATATAAAGTTGTAATAGTTATTAACTTTATTTAAGTTTACTTAAGCATTATTGTGTAATCTTGTTATTTCAGATATGGACAATGCTCTTGAATAAATTGTAGCAAATGATGTGATTCGTGGAGTCAAATATTAAACATTTATAATAGTTAATCATTTTTAGAATAAGTCCATCTGGTATTTATTGTGATAGATGTGCAGACATAAAAGCTAGATAAATTGCTGGATTGGAGAAAGGAAAAAGAAGATAAATGTTGCCAAATGCAAAACAGTTTTTATTTACATGCAAGAGTGTATTTTATGACTCAAAATATCACTAATTATCAAACAGAAACGGTTAAAAAAATCAACAATGAACAAATTGAGCAAATTCTCAAAGCGATTATTGCTGGGAAATATTCCTGGGCATGTGTTTTAATTCTGCGTTTTGCTGGGTACAATCCCATAGACTATATACCTTACCGCACCTACATTCGACTGCTCAAAAATAACTACTTAGTTGAAAGTTCAAAAGAAAATATAACTGATACTAAGGCTGTAGAAGCGTTAAGTCTAAAATCGACCTGGCTTCATCTTTGAAAAAGAAAATAATCAAGATAGAACGATTACTCTAAATGAATGTCAGAAATTGAGGCTATTTCAAGGAAATTGACCACAAAGTTCCACGAGGCAAGGATGAAGACTAAAAACTTTAAATGTTCGGTTGTTTACAGATATATATTTGTTAAAGGCATTTTCACAAAGGCCAATTAAGAAGAATATCTGTTAGATAGCCTGAAATTTTATAATTCATACTTTTTTGGTCACGCCATCCTTAGCAATTATGACTTACCCAGTTACTACCCCTAATAATTATTTGCAACCTACTCTGAAAGAGATTATATGGCAGAAAAAGCATGAAGTTGCACAAATCCAGCAAGAGATGTCTTTGGCTTCTTTGCAACGCCAGTTAGCTGCTGCGCCGACTGTGCGAGATTTTATCTCTGCTTTGCAACAGAGTCATTACCGACCTTCTATCATTGCAGAGGTGAAAAAAGCATCCCTAATTCATGGAATTATTAAAGCAGACTTGGACTCAGTAGCGATCGCTAAAGCTTATGAACGTGGTGGCGCAACTTGTATCTCTGTCTTCACCGATCAGAAGTTCTTTTATGGCAGCTTTGAAAATTTACGCACCATCCGCTACCGGGTAAAATTGCCTCTACTGTGCAAGGAGTTCATTTTAGATCCCTGCCAAATTTATTTAGCACGGGCAGCAGGCGCAGATGCGGTGCTATTGATTGCGGCAATTCTCTCAGATAAGGAACTTCAAAACTTTTTGCGAGTGATTCACTATTTGGGAATGAATGCTTTGATAGAAGTCCATACTTTAGCAGAACTAGATCGGGTGCTAAAGCTGGATGATGTACGCCTAATAGGAATTAACAACCAAAGTCTAGAAGATTTTAGCGTCAATATTGACACAACTAAGCAACTACTGGCAGCTAGGCGATCGCAACTACAAAGCTTGGGTATTATCGTTGTTAGTGAGTCTGGCTTGTATACACCTGCTGATTTATCCCTTGTAGCTGAAGCTGGTACACATGCCGTTATACTTGGCGAATCTCTAATTAAACAAGAAGATATACAACAGAGTGTGCGTAATCTGCTCAAACCTACAGCTATTTTCAGATAAATAGACAAAATTCTGTATATCTTTCTTTACCGCATTCTTGCTTCTCTAATCAAGCTTTTTGGGATTAGCGTAGACGCGGAGGGGCTTATCGTCAGACATCGCTCATTGAAAAGCAGATGTTGTAATTTTGGTGTATAGTGTAACCCTCGACTTTAAGAGATTTTGGGTTGACACTTTATAGACTGGCCGAAGATTCATAAATTTATACGGAATTAATACCAGCAACACTGAAATCGATAGCAACAACATCACTTATGAGCAAAATTATGAACACAACTAAAAGATATTTTTTACCCCTGATTTTTGTGACAATGGTTGTCAGCCTCAGCAGTTGTAGTTCTAACCCCACCGCTCGTAAAATTGACAGCCCAACGCCATACCCTACAACAACACCAACGAATACCGTATCTTCTCAGACTTCTAGCCAAATTCCTAGCGTAGCTCAGTTGAGAGAAAAATCTCCTAATCAAGAATCTCCTAAAGAAAATACACCTTCCTCATCAATTCCTAAAGCTGTCACTAGCAAAACTACCGATGTCACGCTATACACAAGTGATACTCAGTGTCAAGAATTCATTCCTGAAAAAGTTTCAGTACCAGCCGAAGAACCAGTTACAAACGTAGTAAGTAAGATTTTAGAAAAACGAGATACAAGCGACTTTAGCTTGTCTGGATATCGCGTCAACATCAAAAATGGTGTTGCTACAGTTGATCTCCGAATATCTCCGGAGTCAAAGCGGCAAATAGCTTCTCTTTCTAGCTGTGAACAGTTTGCTCTATTTGGCAGTCTCCGCAAAACCTTAACGAGCAATAGTCAATGGAATATTAAAGAGGTTCGCTTCACTGAACGAGGTGAGGATATTGTTCTTTAGCTAAAGATAGTAGTAAGTGCCGTCATTAGCTAGCTAAAAAGATTTTCAATCTGAACAGCCACAGGACTTATAGATCAGCAGTTGCCAAAACAGTATATGTTTTAGCCAATTGAAAACATCTGTAAATAGTGGTATAATTTACATCAGCCTTAAGTTTATGGCAGCAATTCGCGGGCGTAATTCAGTGGTAGAATGTCATCTTCCCATGGTGAACGTCGTGGGTTCGAGTCCCATCGCCCGCTTTAAAATTTAGAATCTAAACTACCAATATAATTGTTTATGTTGGTATGGTTGGTTTTGAGTTTGTGGAACCAGACTTCACTCGGCTTCTAGAGTCTGCGATCGCTATTACTACACTACAAATACTACAGGTTGCCCATAAAGCGACGAAATTCAATAGACTAATATTTCTATTGGGAATTGTCAGATGCAGGGAGTAAAAACGTCTAGACGCTCGCTAATAGATGACGGCTAATGGTAAAAAACAATTAGCAATTAGCAATTAGCACTATGGCAAATTTTCTCCAACCGCCAAGATTACGCATTGGTCAAGACACTGAAGAAGAACGACGCGCCACTTGGCTAGAACTTTTTTATGATTTGGTTTTTGTAGTTGCAGTTTCTCAACTCGCCTACAATCTCAACGAGGATATTTCTCTATCAGGATTATTTGGATTTGTAGTTCTATTTATACCAGTTTGGTGGTCATGGATTGGTACCACATTCTACGCCAACCGTTTTGATAGCGATGATGTAGGACATCGATTACTGATTGGTATACAAATGCTCACAGCAGCAGCAATGGCTATTAATATCCACCACGGTTTGAGTGAGAGTTCCCCTGGTTTTGCCATTTCTTATGCTCTCGGCCGGGCTGTACTTGTAATAGAGTATATCCGTGCTGGAAGACATATTCCCTCCGCACGTCCTTTAACTACTCGCTACGCTATTGGTTTTGCGATCGCAGCCTTGCTTTGGTTGATATCAGCATTTGTACCCATTCCTTGGCGGTTTGGATTTTGGGCATTAGGAATCATTATTGACTTTGCTACACCTTTAACAGGATACAAGTTTCAAATAGGGTTACTTCCCCATGCCTCCCACTTACCAGAACGTTTCGGGCTATTTACCATTATTGTCTTGGGTGAAGCAATCATTGCAGTGGTCAATGGTGTTTCTGAGCAGAAATGGGATATTTTAACTGTGATTTCTAGCGTGTTTGGTCTGATCATCGCCTTTAGCTGGTGGTGGGTTTATTTTGATAATTTGGGTGGTAAACCTATTGAGACGGCGCGGACAGAAGGAAAGGTAAGTGTTGTCAATCTTTGGTTATACACCCATTTACCGCTAGTGATTGGGATTACTGCTGCTGGTGTTGGTGTAGAACAAATTTTGTTAAGTAAGGCAACTTTAGCATTACCCGATTCCCAGCGATGGCTCATCTGTGGTTCAGTAGCATTATGCTCTCTGGCTGTTAGTATTCTTCACCGATTTGGAGTAATCCGCTATTGCAAAATTCGTTCCCAGTACCGACTTGGAGGTGCAGTTATGCTGCTAGCGATCGCTATCTTTGGCAAAGGTTTGTTACCTGTTGCAGTCATTGCCCTTGTAGCTGTAGTTTCTGCTGTCCAAGTCGTTCAAGATTTGTATCAGAGTCGTCCCACTACCCGCTTAGTTGACCCGGAAATTTAGTTTAGAGACTTCCAAAAAATAAATTATCCCAACTTATTTGTTGATTTGTAGGGGCGCACAGCAAGCTGTGTGCCCCTACTCAATTCATAGTCGTCTATCAGAGGTAGCAGAACCAAAGGAGGAATGTCATCATTAGAAGATGTACCTTTGGGTATTTAAGTCAAGTAGGCGAAATATTTATTAATATTATAAATAGGCAGTGTAAATTCAACGGCAGGAGTCAGAAAAAATTCTTAGTGGCAGGTATTTCGCATTAATCATCAAATTTCTCAACAACGGGACAGAAGCTCATGAAAGACCAGAAACCATCAGACTCTAAGCAATTCGTCGGAAATCTCAAGAACGGGATTTGGCTGTTTGGACTATCATCTTGGGTATTTGGGATTACCGATCGCAGTATTGCTTCATTTGCAGATGGCTATCTATCAGCTTTAGACTTGACGCAACTATTCACTGCGGCTACATTCTTTGTGGCGTGGCTATTTTTGAAACCAGCATCCAGAGTTTAAGATCGGCGGCTGGTCGAGTATCAAGTCACTCTTAACGCTAGTACTGTCAAGATTCGGAAAGTTAGGATATCGTCAGAGTCGGGCAAGTAAGCTCGTGGATTGTACTTATGATGGGTTCGGGAATTTTCACCATCCAGACTTCTCAAATTGTTGCTAGATTGGATCTTTTTCCTTTTGAGGTGAGAGTTATAGCTTTTTTGATTTGGGTGTATCTAAAAAAATTTTTTAATTTTCCGGAATTGATTATGCTCAGGTGGTAGTCTCTATCAGACAAGCGATTTATACTGAAACTCTATAACGAAACCTTCGGGGTATATAACCCCATATTAAAAGCCCGGTCATGAAGACCGGGCTTTTATTAACACTTAGGAGTTAGGAATTGTTCTTAACTCCCAACTACTAATTAAATTAGGCAAAAGCAGCAGTTGTTACATCGTTATTCGATAGAATTTCTTGTAACTCTTCGGCATCTACCGTTTCTTTCTCAACCAACATTTGGGCGATTTGATCTAAAATGTGGCGGTTGCCTACTAACACTTCTTTAGCGCGTGTATAGGCTACATCCACAAGTTTGCGGACTTCTTCATCAATGGCGGCAGCAGTTTCTTCAGAGAAATCACGCTCTGACATGATATCCCTTCCCAGGAACATGTTACCTTGCTGACGACCAAGGGCGACTGGGCCTAAGCGATCGCTCATCCCAAATCGGGTAATCATCTGACGCGCAACCCGTGCTACTTGTTGAAGGTCATTAGAAGCACCAGTGGTAACTTCTTCTTCACCAAAGATTAATTCTTCAGCAATCCGACCACCCAAAGCTACAGCCATCTGATTTTCCAGATAAGCGCGGCTGTACAAACCTGTGTCCATCCGGTCTTCGCTGGGGGTAAACCAAGTTAAACCACCTGCTCGACCACGAGGGATGATGCTAATCTTTTGTACTGGGTCATAGTCTGGCATTAAAGCACCAACTAAAGCGTGACCAGCTTCGTGATATGCCACCAAGGTTTTGCGCTTTTCGCTCATTACCCGGTCTTTCTTCTCTGGCCCAGCTAATACGCGATCAATCGCGTCATTGATTTCATCCATCGAAATCTCAGTCAAATTCCGGCGTGCTGCCAGAATTGCGGCTTCATTCAACAGGTTAGATAAATCTGCACCAGTAAATCCAGGGGTACGACGGGCGATTTTATCCAAATCCACATCTTTCGCCAAGGTTTTGCCACGGGCGTGAACCTTGAGAATTTCACTGCGTCCGGCGTAGTCGGGACGGTCTACCACAACTTGACGGTCAAAGCGACCAGGACGTAATAGGGCTGCATCTAGAACATCAGGACGGTTGGTAGCGGCAATGATGATGATGCCTGTATTACCTTCAAAGCCATCCATTTCGGTTAGCAACTGGTTGAGGGTTTGTTCCCGCTCATCGTTACCACCACCTAAACCGGCACCCCGTTGACGACCTACTGCGTCAATTTCATCGATGAAGACGATACAAGGAGCATTGGTCTTAGCTTGTTCAAATAAATCGCGGACGCGGGATGCACCCACACCTACGAACATTTCTACAAATTCTGAACCGGAGATTGAGAAGAAGGGTACACCTGCTTCACCAGCTACGGCACGAGCTAGGAGGGTTTTACCAGTACCAGGAGGGCCAACTAATAGTACACCTTTAGGAATTTTTGCACCAACGGCGGTAAAGCGATCGGCGTTTTTCAGAAAGTCTACAACTTCGTTTAATTCCAACTTGGCTTGGTCAATACCAGCTACATCGCCAAATGTCACCTGAGTTTGTGGTTCCATTTGCACTCTGGCTTTGGATTTGCCAAAGTTCATCGCTTGGCTACCTGGGCCACTTTGAGCGCGACGTAGCAAGAAGAATAAGCCAACTAAAAGCAATACAGGGAAAAATAAGCTACTTAGTGCCTTAAACCAAAATCCTTCATCGGTTTGGGGCAATACAGAAATATCAACGCCTTTAGAAGTCAAAGTATTGATCAAGTCTGGATCGTTGACTAAGGTAACAATCCGTTTAGCTGGGTCATATTTGGGTGTAACCAGTGCTGTGGAACGGTCTGCACTCAAACTGACTTTTTCTACTCTGCCTTGTTGAACTTCTTGAATAAAGCGACTATATCGCCATGTCTCTCTACTTTGGGGTTGTTTGTCAAAAAATGCTGTTCCCAGCGCAATTACGACAATAAACAGCAGCGCGTACAGCCCTGCATTTCTCCATCTTTTATTCACTAAGGTCTATCCTCCGGTATTTTTCGCGCGGTCGCCTAGCGTCTCTGATCGCAAAGGTGATTATTAAGAATTATGTTAACTTATCTTAAGATATAACAAATTTGGCGTGGTTGTCATGCTAAAAAAAGCTCCCTTATTAGCTGAAAACTATGATGGTAGGGATTACATTGTAGCGACCCTGAAGGCAGATGAACGGTATGAATGGGAATAATTTCTACCACACTATTAGTGTAGGCGATCGCTTCAAATCTCTGGACTAACTCGGCACTCCAAGTTTCTTCTCGCACTGGCTGTTGGTGCTTTTGCAACCAGTTTACAAGTTGCGATCGCCCAATTCCCGGCAAAATTCCGGCTGTCAAAGGTGGTGTGTACCAACTGCGATCGCACCATCCCCAAAGGTTGCCTGTACTGGTTTCTAGCCAATTTCCTTGAGTATCGACTAATATTGCTTCTTGAGCATCTGAGCTAGTTTTTGCCAACCAAGCACTTAAATAATTTCCAGTTTTATGAGAAGGGAGAGAGCGAGAAAATTCAGGACTGGCAACAGCGCATAAGGTACCATTTTTTTGTTTTTCTATCAAATTTTGTGGTAATAATCTACCAGTTATCCATTCCCGTCCATCGGGAAAGAGAGTAATTCTGAGAACGGGGAAGTGTGCAAGGAGAATTTGAGCGCCTTGAAGTAGACGCTTCCAGTCTGGTTGCTGCCAACCAAAAGATTGGATTGAGAAAAGTAAGCGATCGCAATGTGCTTGCCAATTAGTTAAATTACTATCTAGGGAGTTCTCATAAACCCGCAACGTTGTAAAAACGGTAGCCCCATAAAGTAAACCCGGATCGTTAATGTTTAGTTCTAGGGTTTGAGAGTGAATTAATTTGCCGTCATACCAAAAAATATTATTTGTCACAACCAAATTGCTTATCGTTACAACTCCATTGAAAAGTGATGACTTGTAATACTCATACGCTGCATGAGATAAAACCTGTGAGCTGCAAATCGCTGAACACCAGAATCAAGACTCAGGTGTTTACACTCATGATTTCTGGCATATTCAATTAGCCACTGAAATAACTGCTGACCATAGCTATGCGATCGTTTCAACTCATCAACAACTAAATCATCAATGTATAAAAACCTACCCAATGCTAAACAAGTAGAAATGCGAAATCCAGTTACTGCTACAGCTTGCTTTTCTACCTCCAAAAATGCAAGTTGATATCCTTCTTTCATTTGATATCGAACTTGTTCTACAAAGTTATCCTGCTCAAGGTGAGGGCGCAACTGAGAGATAACAGGAAAACACCCTAATATTTGAAAGTCAGATTCTGCCAATTGTATTGACATCAGTATTACCTTACTCAATCATGTATGAAAAACTTGAAAATAATTGAGCGAATATAATCCTCTATTACACTTGCAATATTTAATCTTTAGGGGGAAATATAATTTTATTAGTCCCTTCGGGAGTTGTAACTATTTTTCCTCCCAAAGCTTCGATTTCCTTAATTGCGCGTTTCTGAGTTCTCTCATCAGCATGATTATTTAAAACCATTGACCATGTAGAAATTTGAGCATATTTACTATTAGGATTTCGACTCAGAAATTCCGCAGTTCTTTGGGAAGTATTAGCTATAAGCTGACTCTCTGGATCTGAAAATTTACTCGCCCAGTTTGCCGCCATTGCAAAAGACTGTTGGGCAGCTTTAGCATTGCCTAAAAATAATAACTCATCGACTCCTTTATAACGCCAAACATAATAAGACCTTTCGGGAACTGAGGGAGATATTGATTTTAAGCCTTTCTCTGATATTGCGATCGTGCGTTCTGGCATAGCAGCATACAATGAAGTACTGATAGAAAGACTCTGATACGCTGCTAAAAATCGTGGGTCACGTTCTAAAATTACTTCAAAATATTCTGGACTTAAACTATAACCTGTTTTATCCCGAACTTCATCATCTCCGAAGTACTGCAAGAAATTGAGATATATTAAATCTGCAATTAAATTGTCATAACCAAAAGTAGGCATTTTTTTGAGAAAATTCAAACGGAGATGTTCTGATTTTATTTCTTTTTTCAGACTCTCTAAAGAGGCAGATTGTTTTCTATCTATAAGTGTTTGCAATTGAGGGAATTGAATCAAGCCAATTCCTAAAATAGACACACAAATTATCAAAGGTGTAGCTATGGCTTTACGCTGCAACAACATATTTTTCTTGTCTTATCAGGCAGAAGCAACTCATTATATATAATATACTTCTTATAAAATTACTCAGCTATATAGTCACAGAAGAGTATCCATTGAGCAGCTACTATCGCAGTCTATCTTTACTTCAAGAGAAACTGAAAACGGGTAGAACCGCAAGTCAAGCTAAAAAAGTATTATATTATACATAGTGTAAAGTATGTAGGGCATGATTTATGCTTTCTTATTTGCAAAATCTAAATAAATTATTTTCTTTTTTGAGATGAAATTAGCTGCTACAAATTCTAGCTTTACTTCTCTTAAGTTCCTTTGATATTACTGAGTTTTGTTAAGTAACAGTAGTAAGATTTAGAACATCATTTAGAATAAAATTTTGTTCGCAATTAGACCTGTTGTGTCCTTAATCTTATGCTAGATACTGTAGTTACGAACAACTTGGAAAATAATAGTCTATCCATTCAGGCAAAAAATAGTGATTTTAAAACAATAGTTACTAATCTTAATGCCGATAAAAAAGGACTGGATGTTGATGAAATTATTGATGCCATCAAAACAGTAATAGTTGAAGCTATTGATTTAAAAATTACTACTTGGGTAGCAGAGTCATCCGATCAGCAACAAAATGACATAAAAGCAGCCAAACCAGGTAATCGAATATATACCCGAATTAATCTTGTTAGTGGTGATATCCAAAATGAGATTGGTAGTCAATTTACTGATAGTGGCCCCTATAAAGAAATTCGCGAATTTCATTTGACTCAAATTAGAGATGGTCGGGAGATTATTCACAAGAACATAGAAAGTGTGGAAAAATTGTATGGATTTTTTATGGAAATTGTGAAAAATCGCAAAAAATCAGAACTTTAAGCATTCTTTGTTAATTACCCATTTAAGCTAAAATAGCTACCGAAACCTAGCCAAATCGTTAAGTTTATTTACTTGTATCTAGCTATTAATAAAATGCTACAGCCAGAACTGTGAGAGGGTGAAACTATGGCTAATAATATTCAAACTAAAGACCAAAATGGTATTCAGACTCGAAACCGAAATGTTGCTCAACCTCAAGATATTCAAAACCAAGCTAGAGTCTTGTTAAACAATTTAGTATCTTCTGTACAGACATTAGTTTCTGACATCACAGCCTTAGAAGTAAATACGATGGTTGTAGATAGAATTAATGCTTCAAAGTTTAATGCTTGGGAGGCATATCAAGAAATTTATTCTATACACGATCCTGATTACTTTGAGGCAAAAGGTATTCCAGAAGAAGGTTCTCAAGCTCAAGAACTGCATAAGCGTTATAGAAGTCTATTTAACCAAATTGAAAGAGAATATTTTTACCTTCTTCTTGAAGAAGGTTCAGACTTTTATAATCCACAGGATGAGCGAGTAAAACGATATCGCCAGAGGCTTGAATATGCGAAGAAGCATCAACCAAACCTAGTCGAAGCCGATCAGGAGAATGTTAAGCTAGCTCAACCAATACTACCTGCTCCAACTCCCATTCTTGATGACAAAGATGGAAACAATCAAGAAGATTGGATTGAAACTTTTAAAGAGATTCAAAGACTTTTAAATAATGATAAATTTGTTCGTACCTTACGTAAAATGTATGAACTTAAAGCTGCACTTGATGGTGGTAATGTGAAAAGTACCAAAACTGATATTATTTTTGCTCAAACTGTCATGCAGTTAGATGGAGATATTATTACTCGTTACCATAAAGAACTGTTTACTCTATCTGAAGACGCTAAAAATCTCATCATTAATACACATAATCAAGGAGTTATTTCTGGAGAAAAGCAGTGGCGTGGAACATTTAGTTTTTTGATTAGTTTGGTACAGGGTATCGCAAATTTATCTCGATAATGAACGCCAACATAACAAAAACAGACAACCAAGCTGATGTTGTACTCTCTCTATTTCTACAAGTTCCTCAAGGCGATCGCTTTGAACTTAAGGTTGAGCGATCGCAGTGTAGTTTTTACCTAAATGAGACAGTTGTAGAACAGATTCAGCAAGCACAAAAAACTGGTATTTCTCTATACATTCCGCCAAAACTGATAATTCCTCTTTTGTATTACGCCTGTTTCGGCAATAATGTTGTATCTGGAAATAAAAAAGAAGTTACTGAAAAAGAGGTTAGTAATTTTTTTTACGTTACTATTATAGTCAATATTATAAAATCTTTTCTGAGTAAAACTGCACGGGGCAAAGCAAGTTTACAGTCTGGACTCACCTTTAATTCTTACTATGAGCAGCCTGAATCAGTTTCAGATGCTTATAAAGAGAAAGATATCATTTTGCAAAGCACTATCCTTCTTCATGGTGATATATTCCACAAAATCAAGTTGGATTTTATACAAAATTCCAACTGTTCCACAATTATTTCTGCTCATTATTGGCTAACTGAACAAATACTAAGTTGCTTTCGGACTAAACTAAATCCGCTAGTTTGGGAGATAGCTTCGCTGTTTCCTGCTGGTTTGATTGTCTCTAGTTTATATACAGCAAATGCAATAATATCAATATTTGCTTTCATAGGCTTCACTATACTATTTGCTACTACTCGCTATGTACTTATAAATCAGCTTCAAAGACGTACTTCCATCAACTCTAAATTTATAAATTGGTTGGCATGGACGCTGATTTGTATTATCCCTATCTTTGTTGTTGGTGCTATTCATAGTTTTAGGGATGTTAATGCATTATTTTTGTCATTCTTGTCACTTATTGCCCCAAAAATTTCAGAGTATATTTTAAATTTTATAAGACCAATATCTGGAAAATTTATCCTACGTCGGTTACTATCGAATGTAGATTAAGCATAATGCAAAACTCCTCTACGAATTCTTAAGAGGAAACTCTTAAACGAAGCTAGTTTAGCCAACTCTTACAATAAGTTGGCTTTTTGATAATTTTTAGTTTTTTAATATTTGCCAACAATGTTGAGCGATCGCCCAATCTTCTTGAGTATGAATCACTAATATTCGCACTGTTGAGTCAGGTGTAGCAATATCCTCATCCACAGGCTGCTGTTGATTTTTTTCAATATCAAGTTTCAATCCCAAAAAACCGAAGGCTTCACAGGCGGCTTGGCGAATTTCCGCAGAGTGTTCACCCACACCTGCTGTAAACACCAAAGCATCTAATCCGCCTAAACTGGTAAGCATTGCACCGATACCAGAACGCAGACGATGCACGTAGATATCCCATGCCAATTGAGCGCGGGAATTACCTTGAGCGTTGGCGTAGCCCGTCGTGGACATCGCTTCTCTCACCTCACGCATATCGCTAGATACACCCGAAATTCCCTTTAATCCAGAAGCTTTATTTAATATCTCATCCAACTTTTCGACGGAATAATCGCAGTACCGCAACAGATAAATCAGAATTCCCGGATCAACTGAACCAGAACGACTACCCATCATCAATCCTTCTAAGGGCGTGAATCCCATTGTGGTATCAATACTGCGGCCGTTTTTTATCGCCGCCAAAGAACAACCATTACCCAGATGACAGGTAATTAACCGCTCAGGTGGAACATCGCGACCGAGAATTTGGGCAGCACGTTGAGAACAGTATTGGTGACTGATACCATGAAACCCATAGCGACGGATTCCTTGCTCTACCCACTCATAAGGGCCGGGATAGATTGCGACTGCATCGGGGAGAGTGGCATGAAATCCAGTATCAAAGACTGCTACTTGTGTAACATCTTTTAAGATTTCTTCAATTGCTTCTATACCTTCCAAAGCTACTGGATTATGTGCTGGAGCGAGGTTAGATAAGCTAGCGATCGCCTTTTTGACATCCTCCGTAATTACCACACTATCTCGATAATCCTGTCCACCATGTACTATCCGATGCCCCACCACATCGATATCTGACAACCGATCTATTACTTTGGTAGCGCCATCACTCAGAGTATGAAGCATATAGGTGAGGTGTGCCTGTGGGGAATCATCAGAGATGGTTTCTTGCAGTGTTGCACCTGTAGCAGTTTTCACCTCAATTTCTGCCACACCGCGATCTTGAATCCAGTTGATTTTCCCTTCCCAAAGGGGTTGAGATGCTTGGGTGGAGAAAGCCTCATCTGTAATCTCATACAGACAACTTTTTTGGGTACTCGATCCGGCATTCAGCACCAATATCTTCATAGGACAACATAAAAACATGACCTCCTTTGATCATGTCACTAAATGTAGCCTAATGCTTCTAGCCTATACGCATAATATGCGGCAAAGGTGTGTTTCCAGCGCTAAAATTTGTTGAATCTATACCTTGGAGATGTTTCAGGTAGAGGAAATTCCTCTAAGTAAAGCTGCGTTACCTCTCTCAAGCTAGAAATTGCCTGTTCGATTGTCTCTCTCTGATCAACCTACCAACTTCGGGACACTCAGCTATATACATATCGTCCTTTTTATAAATGAGGACTGCAAAGCTGCGAGTTTTCATCGTACTGTATCTTCATTCGCTTCAAGGTTTTGTCTCATTTCTGCACCGACGGCGCGAGCAGCCGGATCTGAACTTTGTAGTAGTGTACTTGACACATTGTGCTGCTCAACTTGGCTTCGGTTTTGACTAAGTTTGTACTTACCTTCCAAACGTGTAACAGTTATTTCAAATCCCACAATTCCATTCATCATACCTTCACGAAATCCGTCAGGTAAACTGTGCCAATGCGATTTGTAGTCAGCTTCATAGGTGTCTATCATCTCGTTTATCATTTGGTTCATTGATTCTGGGGAGTCATTGAGCATAATAACTTTGGGAATACCATAGGCGTGAACAGCAATATAGTTCCACGTCGGTACGCTCTCATAATTTTCATACAAGGTAGGAGAAATGTAAGCGTGTGACCCAGTGAAGATAGCAAGTGATTCAGTATCAAGGGCTTGCGATTGAGGATTTTGCTTTGCCAGATGACCAATTAATTTAATATTATCCTCTTGCATTGCAATAACAAGAGGAACGTGTGAAGCATAAGGTACACCGTCTACTATCGATACCAATGTAGCAAAGCTATTCGCTTTCATAAAGGCGATTAGTTTATCTACATTATTTTCTTGAAAAGCAGTTGGTCTATACATGGCTATTTAACCTTACTATTAACTTATAAAAGTCTCGTTAATTCTCCTTTATATAGCAACTCAAGAATGCCAAATTTCTAATACCCCTGCTCTCAATTCGGCAACTCCTCAACCCGCATCAAATCCAATTCCCGCTCAAATATTTCATCAATTGGCAACATTTGACCATCAACAGTCATAAATTTATGGTCTTTTGTTGCCCGAATCAATGAACCATCTTCCAAACAATACTCAAACACCTCTTGTTGTCCGCGATCGTGCCACTGTGCTATGGGTTGCGTGTAAATATTTCCATTATTATCAACGCTATACACATTACATTCAATACGTTTTTCTACAATTTTTCCAATCGGCAGCAATCCATATTCTACTGTCAATATTTCCGTTTCATAACTTAAACAATATTCAGCAAACTTCAACATTTGCTCAAATAATTCATCAGCAACTTTTTTCGGAACACCATTTTTCGCTGCGCCATCCACGAATTTTTCTCGCTGCTTTTGCATCTCAGAAACTTTCTTTTTACCCATCGCCCGACGCAGCAAGTCAGCTTGTCCTAAAGAATATCCGGCCATATCCTGAGCAATTTTCATGATTTGCTCTTGATAGACCATAATTCCGTATGTTTCGTCTAATATTGGTTCTAAAACAGTGTGTTGATAATCAATATTCTCTCGACCATGTTTGCGGTTAATAAACTTAGGAATCAGACCCGCATCTAATGGGCCCGGTCGATAAAGTGCCAAAATTGAAGAAATATCTTCTATATTAGAAGGCTTCAAATCTCGCACTATCTGACGCATTCCCGAAGATTCTAATTGAAATATCCCTTCTAACTCACCTGCTTCTAATAATTCATAAGTTTTTTGTACATCTTTAGGCAGACTACTATGTTCACCTTTAGCTAATATCTTCTGGGCTTTTCTTTCCTGGCGAGGAATTTCATCAGGATCAACCCGATATCCTCTCGTTTCTTGAATCAAATCAACGGTCTTTTGAATCAGCGTCAGGTTCCGTAAACCCAGAAAATCCATTTTTAACAAACCCATTGATTCCAGGTCTTCCATGAAATACTGGGTAATCACAGAACCGTCATTATTCTTCTGTAGCGGGACAATTTCATCCAGTGGTTCGTCTGAAATTACGACCCCGGCTGCATGAACACCAAAAGTTTTGTTAGTTCCTTCAATTCGCATCGCCATATCAAGCCAATGGCGAACATGGGGTTCTTTATCATATTTTTCTTTAAACTCTGGTTCTGGAGTTTTATCGGAAACCATCACCTTGAGTTTTGTTGGTTTTCCTCGCACTACAGGAATTAATTTCGCCATTTTGTCAGCTTCCCCGTAGGGAATATTCAATACTCTGGCGACATCTTTCAAAACTGCTTTAGAGGTTAGACGGTTAAAAGTAATGATTTGAGCAACTCTATCTGCGCCGTATTTTTCAGTGACATATTCAATAACTTTATCCCGTTGTTCAATACAGAAATCTGTATCAATATCAGGCATTGATTTCCGTTCGGGGTTCAAAAAACGCTCAAATAGTAGCCCATGATGCACAGGGTCAATATTAGTAATTCGCATTGCATAAGCAACTAATGAACCAGCCGCAGAACCCCGACCTGGCCCGACAGGAATGTTATTATCTCTAGCAAATTTGATATAGTCCCATACAACTAAAAAGTATTTGGAAAAACCCATCTGCTGAATCATTTTCAGTTCGTATTCCAATCTTTCTTTATAGACGGAATCAACTTCCTGGCGAGATTTGCGATTTAACCGTTCTAAAAGTCCATTCCATGCAACATCTTCGGCGTAAGTGTCAGCAGTATGACCGGAGGGAATGGGAGGTGTAGGAATCTGAGGCTCACCCATAATATGGTAAGGCTCGACTTTATCAGCGACTTCTTCAGTAGTGGCTACAGCTTCTGCAATCACATCATCCGTTAAATGGTCACGAAATAGCTGCCGCATCTCCTCACCAGATTTGAGATACTCTGTGCCGCTATAACGCATCCGCTTATCTTCAATAATTAGTTTGCCAGTTTGAATACATAGCAAAGCGTCGTGGGCTTCAACGTCGAAACAAGAAATAAAATGTGAATCATTCGTGGCAATAATTTTAATGCCTAGCTCCCGCGCAATTTTGACTATTTCAACATTCACAATTCGGTCTTCTTGGGAGCCGTGGTCTTGAATTTCTAGATAATAATCATCACCAAATACATCTTTATACCACTGAGCAACTTTCCGGGCTGCATCTGGTCTATTACTGAGAATCGCTTGGGGAACTTCTCCACCTAAGCAAGCACTGGTGACAATCAAGCCCTCATGGTATTGTTTTAGTAAATCTTTATTAATACAAGGACGTGAAAAAATTCCTTTGCCTTGAACACCTTGAAGATGCGAAATTGTGGTTAATTTAACTAAATTTTTGTAACCTTTGGTATTTTTAGCTAAAACGACTTGATGATATTTTGGGCGACGTTCTTGTTTTTCGATATCGCCATTAATTACATACATTTCATTGCCGATAATCGGCTTAATATTTTGACTACGGCAGATTTTGATCAGTTCAACGGCTCCATACATGACACCATGATCGGTAAGGGCGATCGCTTTCATCCCCAGTGCGATCGCTTGATCCACCAACTCTGGTAGCTGACTTGCCCCATCTAGTAGACTGTAGTCACTGTGAATATGTAAAGGCACAAAGGACATAAGCATCTCCAACCACAAGCCAAGATATCTTTAGGGGCCTACCTTGTGGTATACCCTTTCAAGCCGGATTTTGCAAAGCAACGGAATATTACATTAGCAGTTTTTACCTAAAATTAAAGCTGTTCTTTTTCCGAAATTGTCACTGTCATCAGTGTTGTTTTAATAGTTACAGCAGTTAATCAGCATCTAACTAATGAGTGAAACAGAGAGTACTACTTCGCCTGAAACCAAAGCTAGCCCTTGGTGGCAGCGTATCCCTCTCACATTGCAAATTCTCATCGCCCTAGTAGCCGCAGTCAGCATTGGAATTGCCCTTGGTGCGGGAAATCCCAATCCCAGCAATGCCACCTTAATCAATAATTTAGCAATTCCGGCTGAATTGGTGCTAAAGGCTCTCCGCGCCTTAGCTACGCCCCTGATTTTGGTAGCAGTGCTGCATACCTTAATGACTACCGATATCCCCGGTACAGCCGGACGGCGGCTGGCAGTGCTACTTTTGACTAACACTACCGTAGCTATTTTAGTGGGACTTTTGGTAGCGAATGTGCTGCGTCCGGGAACGTGGGGCAATGTAGCTACCTCAACAACTACAGAAATACCTACTCAAAGTCTAGACCCTTGGGGAATACTCAAAGATGCTGTACCGGAAGCTGTCCTCAAGCCATTAGTTGATAATAATGTCATTCAACTAATTGTTATTGCCCTAAGTTTTGGTATCGTCTTGCGGGGCTTAAAATCTGAACAAATTGCCCAAGGGAAAAAAGGATACCAGCCGATAGAAGATGTTATCGGGATTTTATTCGAAGCGGTAGTCGGTGTCCTCAACTGGGTAATTGCCTTAGTGCCTTTCGCCGTCTTTGGGATTGTTGCTAAAACAGTTGCTATGCAAGGATTTACACCATTTAAATCATTGGGTGCATTTATCTTAGCGGTGCTGTTAGCGCTGGCATTACAGGCTTGCTATTACCTCACTAGAGTAAAATTTGGTTCTTGGGTACCCCCATTAAAATTCCTAGCTGGCGGTTCTGATGCCTTTTTAACAGCTTTTTCAACTTCTTCCTCTGCGGCGGCAATGCCAGTAACTTTTGAGGTTTTGCAAACAAAAGTTGGTTTAAGAGAATCTTCTGCTGCTTTGGGGGCATTAGTAGGGGCAAATTTCAATAATGATGGCACTGCCCTTTATGAAGCAATGTCTGCGTTGTATATTTCCCAACTAATTGGGCAACATCTGACTCTAGGACAGCAGTTAATTGTCATTCTGACCTCGATTTTTGCATCTGTAGGTGCGGCGAATATTCCCAATGCTGGACTGGTAACGATGACACTAGTGTTCACTTCTGTAGGCTTACCTACCCAGTACATTGCTTTGCTAGTTACCATCGACTGGTTTTTAGATCGCTGCCGCACCGCGATTAATGTCATGGGAGATATGACTGTCAGTGCTTTACTTGACGGCAAAAAGCCTCGTTCTGTAGACGAGGCTTAGTTTGAAGCTTTTCAGCTAGCTAATGCTGTTGGGGTCCTTTGGCATCACATTCTTTAGCCCAACAGCGTTCTAGAAGTCGAAGCCGCCAGATCAATGCAAAGCGTTGGGGATTCAATACTAATTTAGTATCGTGACTAAATAAAGGCTGGTTCAGATACTGCCAAAGGGGAAATTTAATTTGGGTGTGTTTTGGAGCCATAAGAACAACAAATATTATAAAAGTTTAGCGGCCATAGTCGGCATTTTGTCTAGCAATTGCCTAATACTGTTTTTCTAGTTAAAGACTACACTGCGTTTTTGCAATTGTCCTGGTGGCAATTGCGGAATTTCACCAAGTGAATTTATGTTCTTTCCGCTTTAATACTGAAATGGTACATACCATTTTCTGAATCCATATCCCGTGAAATGGTGAGCTAGCCATAGCTAATAGTGTAGTTGAAGCTAGCCGCACCACTGATACCATTTCACTTAAAAAATGATACACATGGGCAAGCAGAGGAAGTGATTTGTATCAATAATTTCGTAAATTGGTATGACACTCGTTGACTTAGTTGATGTCAGGTTCAAAGTACCAATGGTACTGCTGTTACAAACTTTATACGGGGAATTTTAACTTACGAGCCACCTTTTGATAGGACTTAAAGGCTACCTTCAAAGAAGAAATATCCTTTTCAAAAATATTATCTTTTCCAAAAGCTTTGGGGTATTCCTGATGTTTAAGTACAGTATCCACTGCGCTCTCTAACTGCTCTATTAAGGTTTTTAGTTCAGCTTCTAAAGTTACTAATTTTGTTATTACATCTGAGCAACACTTGCCAATAGTATTCATTTTGTCAAGAAAATCTTGAGCTAGTTCTAAATGTTCAATAGGCTCGAAATTTGCAATTGTGATGCAGATTTTATCGATATTCCTATCGAGTTTAGTGGTGTTGTTTTGGAGAGAAACATTCTTATCAGAAATGAGTTTTTTAAGGCGTGCTAACTGCAAGGGATACATTGCCTTACTTTTTATTCTGTCATGTTTAATAGCTGAAATATCCTTTTCTGCATTATCTAAATACCCTGATTCATTAGCATTATCTGTGGCAATTTGTTCTCGAACCTTGTCCCGAACCTTGCCTTTAATCTTTCTCGTTTTCCAGTTCTTGATCTGACTGAATATATGCTCGCTACTTTCGATTTGCTCTGTATCCTGAATCTCTAGCACTGATTGCGGAAAAGAAACTATCTCTTCAAATGATCCAAGTTTACTAGGCAGGTTGTCAATTAACTCGTTTAATTCCCTCAATTGATTCAAGTGATTGGCTTTTTGGCGCTCTAGTCGAAGTGTATTCGAGCGTTTTTCGATGGCTTTTATGAACTGTGGATTGTCTTTGATACTTGGAGCATAGTCTTGTTTTTTACGTTCCTCTTGTAGTTCCTGCTGACGTTCTTCGTCAATTTTACCCAATTCTTTATGGACTTCAGGATAATTTGTAAAAAGGTCTGTTCGCTTCCCCTCAGGGATATCAACACCTAAAATGTTGTATAGATGGCTAGGTAAAACTTTATCCTCTTTCTTCTGTCCGGTTCTGCGCTTAATTCGTGACTCATAGTCTTCTACTTTGCTGCTTTTAGGATCGAGAAGCTCATATTTATCTCTTGCATTGTATAAGTCGAACAATTCTCGGAGCGAAATTCCACCATGTTTATCTGCTTTTCTAATGAGAAACTGAATATCTTCTAGGTTACGCAAGGCTTTTTCTTCATCAAAGACTTGTTGCTTTTCTGGTTTAGTACCGGACTTATCTTTATAGGTAGCTGCTTTAAGTACTGTTTTTAAGTGTTCTTGATCCATATTTAAGATGCGTTTTTTAGTGTCCTCAGTAAGAAGTTTATTGGCATTAGGTAATCCAACGGGAAACGAACTTGAGTATTCGCCAGTTTGATTCCTACTCACTTTCGCGATTCCATAATCATCATTATCAATCTTTTTTAAGTTACCTTGATCAAACATATATTGGGTATACGAACCGTCCTTATATTGAAACAACATATCTAATATCACGGCATCTTGAATTTGTTGCTCATCTATGTTCAGTTCATTATATTCCTTCCTAGTAAGTTCTTGTTGAGCTTGCTTAATTCTTTGGTCAAAACCAAATTTATCTTTGAGGCTTTTCTCTTCTTCCTGTGAAATCTTGCCTTTTGTCTTCCCTGTTGTTTCTACAACAAATTTATGAAACTCATCATCTACTAATGAAAATGTATCCTCAAGGACTGATGCAGACATATCCATCTTTTTGCTTCCAGCTTTTCCGGGTGCTAGAGTAGAAAGAAGATTATTCCGTTTTTTCTCCCTAGAATCTACCTGGCTCTCTTGCGGCATTGATGTAGCAAGCGGCATGTGTGTAAATCCCAATTCATGAGCTACTAAAGGGATAAATACAGCTCGTTTACGTTCTGATTTTCGTTCATCATAATTTCTTCCGCTAGCAAGCCCGGAATCGTTTTCTTGCTTGATTACATGAGTTACAGGATCGGTATCTAAACTTTCTGCTTTTTTATAGGGAAACACTATCCCAAAAGTCCCTTTACCTATGGGCATATAACCTGCTTTTTTAAGAGCATCTTTATCAGTCAACTGCTCCAGTTGTTGATACTCATCCAGAGTACCTTTATTTTTCAAAACTTTTAGGAACTCATTCATTCCTTTTGTTCGTCCAGGTTGAGATGAGATGATGTTCTGATCAAGCTCACTTGTCTGATTTGATTTTTTTCGTTTTCTTGGATCTGGAAAAGGCTTTAAATCTTTTGGTCTCGGATGTTCCTCCAACCACTTTTTCAGCTCTATTTTTCCGAGTTGATTAATAGCAGCTAGCTCTGGGTTAAAACTATCTTCTTTAGCAGCTTCTTGGGAAGTGAGACCATCTACTGAGTTACCAGATAACTCAGCTTTTGTATCTGTATCAACAACCCCTGTCTCATTAATAGATTCTTCCAAATCAGATGATGCTGCCATATTACCGTCTAACACACGCTGCACTATCGGTTTGTTTTGAAGTTCTTCCCTCGGCATTTTCTCTTGCTGGAGATTATTAGTATCTGGCTTTATTTGCAATCTGTCTTCATCTTCTGACATCTTTTCTGGCTGAAGTTTATTAGTTTGTGGTTGATGAATCTGTTGCACAACTTGATATGCTGTTTCATCTGCTTGTTGTTCATATTTATCTCCAGATGCCCCAATTGTCAGCTTTGCCTGAATTGGTGTTGCTTCATCAGGTCGCCTTAGTGAATAATTGGTAATGTTATGGCTAAACTGCTGTGCCGTTTTCAATTTTGACAGCAACAATTCATTCATATTGGCTTGTAATCCATCTAATCGTTCCTGTCCTTGTGGGGTTATCGTGCCAAACTTTGCTTGTAGCTCTAGCTTTGTTGCTTCTATCTTTTGTCCAGCAAAAGTTTCATTCTTTATATCTTGTTGTGTCTTTGCTAGAACTAACTTATTTTTTGCTTGAATTCCAAATGGTCTTGGTGCGAACTGTGATGATATCTGTGGTGTTTGGGAATTTGAAAGGGTAGGCTTTTGGAGTTTTTGGGCTTTTTGTAGTGGCATATTGTACTTAGTTTTTATTTCTGCACGCAGTATATTATATACTTGATTACTTGTGAATTTTTAATTGCTGAGTTTTATGAATTAGCTACAAAAAAATTGGGATAGGCAAGATGCCCATCCCATAATAAAAAAAGAATTTTTTAATAACTCAAGTTGCTATCAAAAATTACCTCTTTTTAAATATAAAAGTTTCAAATATTGTATTTGGCTATATTTGAGCTAAGTCAGCTGGTCTTGCTTTCTAGAATCAATAATATGGATTCCTATATCTATACCTTTAATATTGCAACTTATGTATGACAACAGTGCATAAATAAAGATAACTATGCCCAGCATCTCTAGCACTTCTTCTATAGTTGTTATGAAGACATAAACCATGTTATGGGGGGTGTAGTAATATTCATAGTATCCGCCTACCAATTCAGTAGCAATTGCACCCGCTACGTAGATTGTTCCAGCAATGAAAAATAAGCGTCGTGTCTTGCCAGGAAGAGTAGCGATAAATCGCCCAAATACTAGCAAAAAGAGGAGTACGAAGATAGCACCTGCAATCACCCAAGCGTAGTAAAGAAAACCACTAGTATTAAATGTACCTCGCAGTGGTGTAGTTAGTCTTTCATGAAGACCGATCAATTCATCTAAGAATAAACCAGCAAAAACTATTGACAATCCTCTCCATGCCCAGACATCTTTATTCTTAGCTAACCTCTGAGCTTGGAAGATGATCTCTAGCAGAATAGAACAAAATAGTAAAGCTCCTCCAGAGTAAATTGCAGGAATATTATCCTCACTGTTGAGATCGAATAGAATGTTAAAGATATCTCTCCCAGGGAAGTCAGGTAGA
Organism: Nostoc sp. UIC 10630; assembly: GCF_010747425.1. Classification (NCBI taxonomy): domain Bacteria; kingdom Bacillati; phylum Cyanobacteriota; class Cyanophyceae; order Nostocales; family Nostocaceae; genus Nostoc; species Nostoc sp. UIC 10630. The sequence goes on along the minus strand of NZ_JAAGOG010000105.1, from coordinate 4,864 downwards.
TAGTAGACATTGTAATTAGCTAAAAGACTGAGAATAGCCAAGCAAAGTACCACGCCAAGCAGGAATTTGAGGGTTTTGTTGGCAGAAAGATATACTTTCAATTTATGCGATGATTGCAACGCTGCGATCGCATCTTCTGGTTTTATAGAACTTCTTGACTCAACTACAGATATCCTGTCACTCTTAGCATTGTCTGAATAAGACTGGTTTTTGAGGATCTTGCGTCGCTCTGGCAATACAACTTTTGACATGAAGTACTCAATGGTTTGCTGCTTAACAAAACCATGCATTACCAGAATTTTTCCCAACTGCTCACCACTCAACTCTTGTGTCTTGAGTGCTATGTCTAATTCATCTGGATTAATTAGTTCAGCTTCAACTAAGTACATCCCAAGCGGCTTAAGCTGAAAACCTTGTGTGTCTATTTTCCTAATCAATTAGGATCTCCTTCTTTTTGCTGCCTGAATGTAATAAATTTTTAGGCTTTTAGTCATGAAACATTACAATTACCAGATAATATCAGATTTTAAGAGTTTCATAACCTTTGCTTAATCACATTTTGCATAGGCTAAATTATTGAATATACAAGTGTAAATTTATGCTAAAGAAAAGATGAATTTATTATGTAGATACGTCAGTTCTGCCCCAACACTGCTCGGGTTTTGCATTTTTAACTCGGAATTGGGTTTGGGGAAAAGGTTAAAGGGTAAAGATTAAAGGTTTTTTCTTTTCCCTTTCCCCTTCCCCTTTTCCCCTTAACCGACAAGTATTGAGTTCTGCCGTTGCTGTTATTTCTAAACGCATTGTTCCTAGAACAAAAATAAATCCACCTATCACTCTCATGTGTAGGTGGATTTATTCAGATGTGCAGATATCTAGCGCGGTTGATTGTATCCGTAGCAGACAGAGTAAGTAGCAAAAATCCTGCTAGAGTTGCATTGCAGGGTAATCTTCAACTTAGGAGATTACCTATAATTAGTAATGAGTGCCAGTTTTGCGATGGTTGATGGCAGTAACAGCATCAGGTTTGAGTAATTTACCTTCGTCCACAGTTGCATATACAACCCAGTGATCGCCACATTCCAGACGTTGATTGACTGAGCATTCTAAATATGCTAAAGCGTCGGTGAGGACAGTACAACCGTTATCTGCAACTGCTGTACTAAAGTTAGCAAACCGATCTTCTCCAGGCGCGAAAGATTTACGGAAATGCTTCATGTAGTCTTGATGATTACCTTCAGGTAAAATATTTAAGGCAAACTTACCGCCTGGATACATCAAAGATTCGATCGCTCGGTCTTTGGCGATCGCCACACTTATTCCAGGTGGGTTGAAGGTGGCTTGAGAAACCCAAGCGCCTAACATTGCAGTAGACACTTCTCCAAGTTTCGCTGTGATCACGCATACGGAACCAACAATCCGACCAACAGCCTGTTCTACTGGGGTAGCGGCTTGTTGGGGTACACGTACTTTTTTAGCCTTTTTCAGTGTTTGGGCAAAGTCTGTACCTAGTTCTTCACAGAATTTGAGTGTGACATCATCAGGTTTAAACTTGACCTTCAATGTGTCAAAGCCAAAACGGTATCCAGAATCCCGGAGTTTACCTTCTATTAAGTCAAAGGCTTCGCCACTCCAACCATAAGAACCAAAGACTCCAGCGAGTTTGCTGTTGTCACCGCTTGAGATCACAATTCCTAAAGCAGTATGAATGGGAGTTGGCGCATGACCACCGATAGTAGGAGAACCGATGATAAAACCTTCTGACTGTGCTAGGTTGATGCGAATTTCATCAGGGGTGGCAAATTCGCAGTTAATTGATTTGACTGCGACTCCACCTTTAGTTAATCCCAGAGCGATCGCTTGTGCTAAAGTTGCTGTATTGCCGTAAGCTGAAGCGTAAAGTAGGGCTACGGAAATCTCGCGATCGTTATGAGAACGGCTCCACTCTCCATAAGCTTTGGTAAGCTCGATTAAGCTGGTGCGTACTAAAGGCCCATGACCCACAGCATACATTCTCACCTGCAAATCTGATATTTTCTCCAAAGCTGCTTGCACATGAGGAGTTTGGGGAGCCATCAGGCAGTTAAAGTAGTAACGCTGGTCTTCTTTGAGTGCTTCCCAATTATCATCAAACACTTCATCACCACAGAGATGAGTTGCAAATAACTTATCTGTGTAGAGAATTTGGGTTTGCTGATCGTAGGTACAAAGTCCTTCCGGCCAACGTGGGCTAGGAGTGGGCAAGAATTTCAAAACATGACCTTTGCCTAAATCCAGAGTTTCTTTCCCACGCATCACCAAGACTTTCAAATCTTGCTCTAGGAAAGCAGCACGTAAATTGTTCGCACCGGGAAGAGAACAGACAAAAGTTACCTGTGGTGCCAGTTCTAAAATTGCTTTGAGGGTTGCAACTCGATTGGGACTAAAATGACCCAGAATTATATAATCCAAACTTTGTAAATCTAAAGTCTGCCGCAATGCCTCTAAATAAATTTCGGTAAAGCTTTCTGGCGGTGGATCAATAAGTGCGGTTTTATCAGCTTCAATTAAATAGCAATTGGAGGTAGTACCTCTTTCAAGTGCATATTCAATTTCAAACCGCAGACGTGACCAACTACGTGCTCTGATCGCCTTAGTATTTGTAGCAATTGGTAGAACTTGTACGTCGCGTGGCTTGGAATTGGTCATAGCTGTTAAAAGTTAGCGAATTGGGCATTGGGCATTGGGAATTGGGAATTGGGAATTGGGCATTGGGAACAAGGAGAATAACCCATACTCCTTACCCCATGCCCTATGCCCCATTCCCATCTTTAGTAGTAATTACCTACTTTGCGATGGCGAACGGCTGTGAGTCCATCGTTTTTAGAGACACGACCTTCTTGGACTGTGCAGTATAAAATCCAGTGGTCGCTGCATTCCATGCTGCTCTGTATTTCACATTCGATGTATGCCAGAGCATCAGTTAGAATCGGAGAACCGTTTTTCGCGGTTTGAGTTTTCACTCCTGCAAAGCGGTCAGCACCGGGATGTAAGCGCTTGAGAAAGTGCTTTTTCAATTCTTGATAATTGCCTTCTTCCAAAACGTTGAGGACGAAGCGATCGCCTACTTGCATTAAGGAATCAATGGCGCGGTCTTTCGCAACGGCAATTGTTAATCCTAATGGTTGCAAACTCGCTTGCGTTACCCAGGATGCCAGCATTGCGCTTGAGACATTATCTTTTTTAGTCGTGACTATATATAGTCCACTACTAATGCGACCCAACGCCTTTTCCATGTTGACATCAAGAGACTTGATTTGCTTGATGTTGCGATCGCGCACTAGCAATTGTCCGATGTCTTTACCGGCTTCTTCACACAACTGGAATGTTGATGCGCTGGGAGTCTCTTTAATCCGAATGGGTGGGAAAGCTTCTTTGATGCCAGAGTCAAGAAATTGTCTGCGGAGTGTATCAATGGGTTCATCATCCCCACCGTAACATTCAAACAGCCCAAGAAATTGCTTGTTCTTAGCGACAGCTAACACCGAACTGATACTAGCTTGGGCGGCGGCGGCGGTACTTGGGGGCATACCAATAATGATGCCAGCAGCTCTTCCAGCTAGTTCTTGAATTTCTTGGCTCTCAGCAGTACTTAAATCTAGTACTTCTACTCCAACCCCAGTTTTCAGGATACCTTCGGCAATTGCGTGACCAAGGCGCTCACCATAACCGTAATCTGAGACAAAAAACAAGCCAACTGTGGTTTCTGCTTTAGCTTGTTTTTGGCTCCAATTTTCGTAACACCCGGTCAGAACATCTAAATGGTGGTATAATAAGGGGCCGTGACCATTTGCGATAATATTAATCTTTCCTAGATCGCCCATCCGCTTCATGGCATTCAGCAGGGAACGAGCATTAGGACCCATCAAGCAGTCGTAGTAAAATCTAAAGTCAGCTTCGATCGCTTCTAAATCTTCGTCAAAGGTGCGATCGTCACAAAAGTGCATCCCAAAAGCATCACAGGTGTAGAGAATTTGGGTTTTGCGGTCAAAGCTAAAGATTGTATCTGGCCAGTGCAGGTTAGGCGCACTCACGAATTCCATTTCGTGTCCTTTGCCGATATCTATGCGATCGCCGGTTTTGACAACTCGCTTAGAAAATGGATCGTGGACTAAGCCTTCCAAAAACTGAAGCGCAACTTTTGAGGCTAAGACAGTAGCTCTAGGAGCTAATTGCAGGACATCTTCTACTAAGCCGCTATGGTCTGGCTCTGTGTGGCTGACAATTATGTAATCAATTGTCTTGGGGTTAACAAGACCTTTTAGAGTCTCTAAATACAGATCGCGAAACTTCTGGTGAGAAGTATCGATCAAAACTGTTTGTTCACCCCTAATTAGATATGAATTGTAGGTTGTGCCGTTTTGCAGTCCGAATTCGATATCGAAGCGATCGCGATCCCAATCAAGAGAGCGAATCGCCGTTGTGTTAGGGGCAATTTCTACAGTTTGTATAGTTAGCCGATGTTGAACGTTCTCTGCATTGGCGTTGCCGGTCGTAGACATCGCTACCATTATTCGTCTCCGAGCGCAAATTGTCAGGTTTTTCTTCTGCCCCCATTCTCTCTATTATTTTTTGTTTAAGTTGTAATGAATATCAGTTTTTGAAAAATTTAACTTGTATCAATTGTTGCTGTTTTCTAGCAAGAAATATGACTCAAAAAATCTACTCAATATTAATTTATTCCGAAAAATATACTTAGTATTTTATTTTTTTATTTATCTAATTTTATTCTAATTTAAAAATATCATTTTCTTTATATTATTTGACAATAAAAATGAAAGGACTAAAACTAATATCATACATCTAGGACTATTATATAAAACTC
>NZ_JAAGOG010000388.1:0-2786 GCF_010747425.1 Nostoc sp. UIC 10630 | reverse complement strand
CTGAAGCAATTCCTTTAGCAGAGCGTATGCTGGCTATTCGTAAGAAGCTGCTGGGGAATGAGCATCCCGATGTGGCAACTAGCTTAAATAATCTGGCTGGGCTGTACTCAAGGCAGGGAAAGTACGCAGATGCCGAACCCCTATATCGCCAAGCATTAGAAATATATAAACGCCTGCCGGCAGATGAGCATCTCAATGTGGCAACTAGCTTAAATAATCTGGCTGGGCTTTACGAAAAACAGGGAAAGTACGCAGATGCCGAACCTCTATATCGCCAAGCATTAGAAATGAGAAAACGCCTGCTGGGAGATGAGCATCCCGATGTGGCACAAAGCTTACATAATCTGGCATTTCTGTACTCAAGCCAGGGAAGGTACGCAGATGCCGAACCCCTGTATCGCCAAGCATTAGAAATATATAAACGCCTGCTGGGAGATGAGCATCCCGATGTGGCAACTAGCTTAAATAATCTAGCTGCGCTGTACGAAAGTCAGGGAAGGTACGCAGATGCCAAACCCCTATATCACCAAGCATTAGAAATGAGAAAACACCTGCTGGGGGATGAGCATCCATCTGTGGGAACTAGCTTAAATCATCTAGCTAGGCTGTACTGGGGACAAGGTGACATAAACCGCACTTTTGAGTTTTTCACACAAGGAGTAAGGGTTGAAGAACATAACCTCACTCTCAACTTGGCTGTCGGTTTTGAGCGACAAAAACGTGATTACGTCAATACTATATCTGATAGCACAAATGCCATTATTTCCCTGCACCTGAATTCTGCTACTAACAACCCCAAGGCAACTCGTTTAGCCCTGAATACAGTCTTACAACGTAAAGGTCGTATCTTAGATGTCCTCACCAATAGCCAGAAAATTCTGCGTCAACGCCTTGACCCAGAAAGCCAATCTCTATTCAAGAATTTAATAAATGCCCAAAGTCAACTTTCCCATCTACATCTATTTTATAACTATAACGAGCAGTATCGGACTCAAGTTACACAGCTTGAAACCCAGATAAAACAACTAGAAGACCAACTGAGTCGCCGCAGTGAAGAATTTCGTACTCAGTCTCAGCCTATCACCCTTGAAACTATTCAAAAATTAATTCCTGGTGATGCAGCTTTGGTGGAACTAGTCCAATATCAACCTTTTAATCCCAAACCATCACCAGATAAACGCTTTGGGAAACCTCGTTACGCGGTATACATTCTCTCGGCAAAAGGAGAAACTAAAGGTATTGACTTAGGCGATACTGAAACAATTCAAAAAACCATAGAATTATTCCGCGATAATTTGCTATATCCAGGCGCTGATATCACCCAAGTTAAACAATCGGCTCGTGACTTAGATAAAATCCTCATGCAGCCAGTACGTAAACTCTTGGGTAATACTCGCAAAATTCTACTCTCTCCAGACAGCGCTCTCAACCTCATTCCCTTTGAAGCACTAGTAGATGAAAATAACCGCTACCTAGTTGAAAACTATTCTTTCACTTACCTCACCTCTGGACGAGACTTGCTAAGACTACAAAACCATTCTCCCAGCCAACAGCCACCAGTCCTCATCGCTGACCCTAATTTCAATCGTCCTGGTGAACTAGTTGCACGTCAACCTAATGCTAATAATATTGATGCAAAAAATACCCGCTCTATTGACCTGTCGCAGAGAGTATTTTCTCCTCTACCAGGAACTGCTGAAGAAGCCAAAGCAATTTCGACTCTCTTAAAAGTCAAGCCTTTAACAGGTGCTAAAGCTACAGAAGGTGCAGTCAAACAAGTTAAAAGCCCCAGGATTCTCCATATCGCCACGCATGGTTTTTTTGAAAAGGCCCCAGCAAACAAAGAGAAAACTACACTTGATGAGAATCCTCTACTGCTGTCAGGATTAGTTTTTGCTGGCGTGAAACCTCGTCAAAGCGGCGGCGAAGATGGCATTCTCACTGCGCTGGAAACAACTACACTAAATCTAGCCGGTACAAAACTGGCCGTACTCTCTGCCTGTGATACTGCTTTGGGAAACATTCGTGCGGGTGAAGGCATTTATGGTTTGCGTCGCGCTTTGGTAATTGCTGGCTCTGAAAGTCAAATGATTAGTTTGTGGAAAGTAGATGATGATGCTAGCAAAGAGTTGATGGTTGCTTACTACAAAAAATTGCTAGACAATCAGGGGCGCAGTGAAGCACTACGCCAAACTCAATTAGAGATGTTAAAGGGTGAGATGTATCAGCATCCTTACTACTGGGCTGCGTTTATACCTTCTGGTGATTGGACATCGATGGATAAGTGAATTGGTTTTGAGCGTCAGACCGCTCTATATTACCAACTCAATATGAAATAGAGTGCGATCGCGACTGAGGTATTTTTGCGCACACTACCATGCCAGCAATAGAATTAGAAGATGTTTAAAATTTTGAAGAGTCCGTCAAACTATTGTTACATAAAGCTTTTCAGAAATTGTTTAATCGTTTTATTTGTTTATTAGGCTATGAATCAAGTATCTTTCAAAGTCATGAATGAAATTGTTCAACCGTTATTTATTCTTTGCCACGAAATAACAAGCATTTGAGGCATTAAAATTGTTCAACCGAATTATTTATCTACAGCTGTTGTACAACAATAAAAAAGTCGTATAACAAATAAAATAATCATACAACTTATCCTGTAGGTGAATATGCAAGCATCTACAGGAATTTTTATGAGACAAATATCCCTCTTCTGTCACTTTCCGAGTATTCTGAATAAAAGGATTAAAAGAAAAAACTCTGGAAGGTAAGCAGGGCAATGG